>JAAYYW010000009.1 GCA_012515195.1 Leptolinea sp. | reverse complement strand
TGATGGAAAGAGATGATTTGTTCCTATCCGCCCGTTCGATCTCTTCCGTCAGGCGTTGAACGACGTACAGGTGATTGTACAGGTTGGTCAACGAATCGCGGATGGCCAGTTCTTCTGCTTTGTCCAGCTGCCGATAGTACATATGCAGAAATGCCATCAGGATCAACGAGTTGCCGAGAGAGGCAAATACCACACCGACCATCACGTCGATCATGTGTATATTGGAATCGGTATAGCGATAGATCAGATCAGGACGTTTGAATTCCAGAAATACAAGCAGGCACACGATGATCACGAAAAACCCGATCACCATACTGCTGACGGGCAGGTTGGCTTTGGTCTCTTTTCGGGTGACGGTCAGGATCGTGAGAAAGGATCCGAACAGGAGGATAAAATAAGGAGCCGCGCTGTTAATCCCCCCGTTGAATATCCAAAGGACGGGTGTGTAAATAAAGATCAGCGTAAAGATGCTGATAATGCGCCAAAATTTGAAATCATTCCGGAAACGCGAAAAGAAGAAAGCCATACCCAGAACGATGGTGTAGAGAAAATTGCTGGCGACAAGCACCGGACTTAACCCGGCCAGAAGACATTCAATGCCGGATAGAAAGCAAAAGAGTCCGCCGATCACGCAGGCAACATTAAAAATCCGGTTGATCTCTGAGAGATTATCGTTGCCGGCTAACCAGTTGATCAGCTTTTTGAACATACACGGCGGGTCCTTCCAGGAGTTGTCAGGGGACTTGTGTAGTGATTGCTGAGTTGAATAAGCTTATACCTGTCTGTTTCTCGTACTGATCCATGCGAGGGTTACATGGCCGTTATATCCTACATGGAAGATAATAACGATTGCGAGATTGACAGGGTTTTTGGATCTGTCCCCATCTGATTTGCTTGCTGTTAATAATAACCAATTATTCCCAAAATACCAGTAAGAAACGCGTAAAAGTTAGGTAAAGGTTATAAAGATATTGTTTTAGTTAGTAATCACGAGTTCCAATCTCATGGTTGTGGCTGTTCAAAAGCCTGTATGAGCGCGTTCATGTCGAGTTTCTTCATTTTCATCAGAGCTTTCACCATCCGTCCTTTGCGGATAGCGTCGCGGCTGTTCATCATCTCACCCAGCATGGTTGGGACGATCTGCCAGGAAAGACCGAAGCGGTCTTTCAGCCAGCCGCATTGTTCTTCTTCCGGGTACGCGGATAATTGATTCCAAATCCGATCAAGTTCTTCCTGGGTAGCCACATTTACATACAGAGAAATTGCCGGTGTGAAGGCGAAATCCGGTCCGCCATTTAAAGCCATAAAACGTTGACCTTCGAGGGTGAATTCCATCACCAGAACGCTGCCCTCCGGACCGGGACCTTCTGCTCCATAGCGGGAGACAGATTCGATTCTTGAATCATTAAATATGGATATGTAATACTCTATCGCTTCTTCGGCATTGTTATCAAACCATAGACAGGGGACGATCTTTTGCATGGGATCCTTCGTTCAGATAATCCAGGGTTATACAAACAGCATAGCGGTTCTAGCGGAGATTGCCAGCCGACGTCCAAGCTTTGCGCAGCCAGGCTTCCACTTCACTGTCAATGTTGTCTGCTGTATAGATTTCCAGGTGGTGCATGAAATGTGCCTTTGCCGGTTCGACGATCTCTTTCCAGTGGGGAGATGGGTCTCGTTCCGGAAAACTGATAGAAAGAACCAATGGAGCTTCCTTACGGTGCAGGTATTTCTCCGGTATCCATATCCAGGCAAAAGGTCTGGCATGGATCAAGGCGATCTGGCTTTTTGTAATTCGCAGTGCTACCGGATCCAATGTCAGAGTTAATCGATAGAGATGATCAAACAATGTACGTGAAGACGGGTATCCGTCGAAGAATTCTTCCAAACTGATACATTTCGTTTCTTTTGGACTGTTAGAGATTCGTGTCATTTACTGGTGGGTTGGGTTATTTCCCGCAGAATGATCCGCGCCTTTTCATTTCCCAGAGCGGCTGCCTTGTTTAACCATTTTCGGGCAGTTTTTCTATCTTGGTTCTGTCCGATACCATGCAACAGCATTTTACCTACTCTGACCATGGCTCCCGTATGCCCGGCCTGTGCCGCTTTCTCCAACCAGCGGAAAGACTCATCAAAATCCTGTTCCACCCCGAATCCATCGTAATACAGGTCACCTATGTTGTGCAAGCCATCCTTGTTCCCCTGGCGGGCTGCCTGCTGAAACCAGACATATGCCTGGTGGAAATCCTGTTCCACACCTTCACCCCTGTAATACAGGCAGCCCAATGTGTTCTGGGCTTTGTGGTATCCATGGTTGACGGCTTCCCACAACCAGTATGTGGCATTTTCCCAGTCAGGCGGATCGACATTGTCGCGATAGCACCCGTAAAGGGAATACATGGCTTCAACGATCCCGCCTTCCGCGGCTCTTTTGTACCAGCGTATGGCTACCTCTGTGTTCTTTTCAACGCCTGTGCCCGTGTTAAAACAATAACCGAGAAATTCCATGGCTTTTTCGCTGCCTCTTTCAGCCGCGGCCAAGTAAAACATATAGGCTTTCTTTTCATCTACCGGCAGCCCTTCACCATTCAGGTACATGCTGCCCAGATGGACCAGAGCCAGGGGTTGTTCATAGATCGCCGCCCGCTCCAGGTATTTAAACGCTTTTTGTGGGTCCTGTTTGACACCAATACCTTTCCGGTAGCGCATACCAGTATCGGCCATGGCTTCTATGTGTCCATTGTCGGCGGCGGTTCGCAACCATCGGGTCGCTAATTTTTGATCAGTTTTAACCCCCAATCCCATGTCGTAGCAAATTCCCAGTTTGTACTGGGCGTGAACCTGCCCAAGATTTGCCGCCCGGGTAAACAGGTCGAAGGCTCGTGAAAAATCCGGGGGAAGTTCCTCTCCGGTGAAAAAGATTGTACCGAGATTATGAAGGGCATTAGGCTGGTTTTGCGCGGCTGCCTGCTCAAACCAGTATATGGCAGTCTTGATGTCTTTCGGACGCCCATCGCCATATAGATAAACATTTCCCAGGTTGAACTGAGCGTCAGCCACACCCACACGCGAGGCTTTTTCGTACCATTCGACAGCTTTGAGCATGTCTTTTTCGGTGCCTTCTCCCAGGTGGTAACGCATTCCCAGATTGTTGGCCGCGGTCATGTTTCCGCGCTCGGCCGCTTTTTTTACCAGGGAAAAAGCCTCTTCCGGATCGGGCGGCATACCCTTGCCGCGCAGCATCATCAGGGACAGGTTAACCATGGAAGCCGTATCGCCGTGCTCAATGGCTTTACGGTACCAGTCAGCCGCTGTCGAGTAATTTTGTGTGACCCCCAACCCATACTCGTAGCTTAATCCCAGGTAGTAACCCGCTTCCGGTGATCCGCCCTCGGCGGCCCGAAGAAAGAGAATGACGGCCTTTCCGTAGTCCTTCCGGTCCACGCACTCCAGGCCCTTCTGATAATACATTTGAATATCTTCCATACCAACCTGTCTCCGGGTGTTTCGTTGATACCCGGACCCCTGGCAACCGGTCAAAGAGGCTTCAATTCGTGAGTGACGTTTATTTTACCTGACGGTTCGTATCCACGTAAAGATATGTATGCATTGGCAGAATAGAGTTATATCGGTTTGCAGGAAGATACTCAGACTAATTATATAAGGAGGATAATATCTGGAATTGTTGATCACTGGAAATGTTAAGGCTCCCTTGTTTTTTATGATAGAAGGCACTGTTTGGGAATGAACAGGGGAAATATAATGGGGGTATGGATAACTTCAACCTGGAGTTGCGGTTTTCATTATAGGAACCTTGCAGAAAAAATTCGAGTAGAGGATGAAAATATGAAAAACCGGTCGTTGCTCATGATCCCCGGACCGATCGAGTTTGATCCGGCTGTGTTAGCTGCGCTTGGCGCTCCGACCACAGGCCATCTGGCACCCACTTTTATGGAGGCATTCGGGCAGGCTTTGGAGCGAACGCGCACCCTGTTCCAATGCGCGAAAGGTCAGCCCTTCGTACTGGCAGGGACAGGTACGCTGGGAATGGACACCGTCTGTGCCAACCTGGTCGCGCCGGGCGACAATGCCCTTGTGATAAACACAGGTTATTTCGGTGACCGTATGGGGACAATTCTCGAACGATACGGCGCGAAAGCAACCCATATCCGCTCCGCTCCGGGAGCTCATCCTACCCTGGCGGATGTGGAAGCCGCGTTAAAAACGGCAGCATTCAAGGTAATGACCATCACCCATGTGGACACATCCACCGGTGTATTGACGGATGTAAAGGGATTGGCTGATCTGGGCCGGCGCTATGGCGCGCTGGTGATCGTGGACGGAGTTTGTTCGGTGGCGGGTGAAGACCTGAATATGGACGCCTGGGGTGTGGACGCGGCGTTCACGGCTTCCCAAAAAGCGGTTGGCGTGCCCCCCGGTCTCGCGCTGCTGGTTGTTTCATCCCGGGGTATGGAAGCTTTCAAGACCCGCAAAACACCTGTGCTCAGCTACTATTCAGATTGGAGCAACTGGCTGCCAGTTATGGAAGCCTATGAAGCCCGCAAACCGGTTTACTTCGGTACTCCGGCCGTCAATCTGATATTCGCCCTTAATGTCAGTCTGGGACAAATCCTTCAGGAGGGATTGGACGCCCGGTTCGCGCGGCATATCCGTATGAGCAGGGCGGTCAAGGCGGGGATTACCGCACTGGGACTGGGACAGGTGCCGCAAAACGAGGAAATCGCGGCCCATACCATGACAGCGCCGCGTTACCCATCCGGAGTTTCCGGAAGCGATCTTATCCCGGCTATTGGCAAAGCCGGTGTAACCCTGGCCGGTGGGCTGCACGCCGAGATCAGGAATGAATACTTCCGCATCGGACACATGGGTGCGGTTACACAGGGTGATGTGCTGGCGACACTGGGTGCCATTGAGACTGGTCTGGCAGTCTGCGGTTACAAATTTGAGTCGGGTGTTGGCACGGCGGCGGCTGTTAAATTTTTGGCTGCCGGTTGAGAATGAATTGGATATATTCTAGAAAAAAAGAGGCCTTCAACAAGCCTCTTTTTTTTATCATTTGCAGAAGATCTAAGAAGATCTATTAGAAAGCCTGCTCAGTTGGGCGCACCAGCACTTCATTGATGGCGGACCGCCACGGGCGGGTGACAATAAAGGTGATGATGTCGGCAATATCCTCTGATTCCAGGGGGGTGATACCAGCGAAGGGCTTCATGGTCTGTTCGCGAATTTCAGGCTTCATGTGATCTGTTAATTCAGTGGCAACCACACCCGGTTCCACCACGGAAACACGCACATGCCGTCCGGTCACTTCCTGTCGCAGGGATTCGGTGAACGCCACCACAGCAAATTTTGTGGCGTTATAAACACCCGCGCCCATCCGGGCACGCCGGCCGGCGACCGAGCTGATGTTGATAATATCTGTGACGTTACGGGGGGAATTCTCGGCAGCCTTCAGCATGTGCGGGAGCGCGGCGTGTGATACATACAACAGCCCTTTCAGGTTGATGTCGATCATGCGGTCCCATTCTTCCGTGTCGGCAGCCTGGATATTTCCGAGCAGCATCACACCGGCATTATTGACGAGTGTGTCCAGCCGCCCTAAGGCTTTGATCGTTTCATCCACGACGCGGATGGCTTCCGATTGCCGGCTTACATCTGCAGTTAAAACCAGCGATTTTCCACCCGATGATGTGATCTCTGCCGCCAATTTTTCCAACCGCTCTTTGCGACGGGCCACAAGCACAACAGCCGCTCCCGCTTCGGCAAGCTGTCGGGCGGTTGCTTCACCAATGCCGCTGCTGGCGCCGGTTACAAGAGCTACGGTATCTTTTAATCGTTCTGACATGGTTATACTCCTGGTATTAGGAATGTATCAAATATTACCGGATTTAAAATAGATTTTACTGTTGCGGTTCAAATACTTCCACATTGTCAAATGACACCTTGTAACCGTCTTCGTCGGCATTCTCAAATGTGTATAGATACAAACCAGCCTTGCCGGGCACTTCCAGTGATTCCGGGACCTCGATGTTTTCAACCATTTCATCGTTAATGAACATCGTGATACTGGTCGGATAACAGCTGATTCCTATCCGGTTCACGGATTGAGAATTTTTCAGTGTTGTTGTGGTATTCCAAAAATAGTCAACATCCGTCTTTTTTGTCAATGGTGTCTGAACATCGTTTATATATTTCCCAATTACATATTCTTTCGTACCCAGATCGAATTCGAGGTAATAGTAGTTGTCCGTGTCGAGGTAATTGCAAAACACTCCGAAAGTCCCATCGTCATCCGCGTCGAGACTTCTAACGTCAAAAGACATTTCATGTGGATAAAAATCAACCGGGAAGTACGCCCAGTCAAATCCTTCGGGGTCCTTTATCTGGATCGTATAGGTTTCATCTTCTAAGAGGAAAATAGTACTGCCATCATCGTATTGATACCAGTCAAATGCGTTAGATGAAAGATCATCAAAGAAATAATAATCGGACAATTCCTGCTGGCCGGTCAATTTAATAGCCGATTCCGTTTCATCACTCTCTGTTGGAAGTTCCGGGTCAGTTTCTTCCGGAGGCGCTTCCTCCAGTATTTCTTCTGTTACCTCTGTCTGCGGCAACGTGAATTCTGGTTTGATCAGATCTTCAACCGGGTTTTCTTCCATGATCCGGGAGAAATCTGTTTCCCCGCCGATATAGTACACTGCCGCTCCAGCGATCGCTGTCAGACAGCAACACAACAACATGAATACGATCACAATAATCAGTACTGTTTTCCATGGAAAACCTGAATTTGAGTCCACTATCTTCCTCCCGGGAACAGGTAAAAAAATAACGAGATTTCGTTTTTCTCAAACAGTCCAGCGTGTTTGCACTCTTTTATTTTTGGGCAATTGGATTTCTTCCAAATCCGCAATGTGTGCCATTCAATGCGTGGAAGAGATACCATTTATTCTACCGGAATTCGCGGCTCAATCCATGTTTATTTCG
>JAAYYW010000103.1 GCA_012515195.1 Leptolinea sp. | reverse complement strand
TGACAGAATTGACCTGATTTACGAAGGGATTGCGACCAACGTATCCGCTGTGCTCATTCATCCAGGCGATGACTGACAGAATTGACCTGATTTACGAAGGGATTGCGACACATGCTGACTCCTATCGAAACAGTACCGGCAGGAATACCGCAGACAGAATTGACCTGATTTACGAAGGGATTGCGACTTAACTTCAGCTTTGATGATCTCATCAGCAGGCGCCAGAGACAGAATTGACCTGATTTACGAAGGGATTGCGACTATATAGAGCTCACCATCGAGCTCGATATCTCGTAGGCCCGACGGAATTGGCCTGATTTACAAAATTAACGTGGAATTCCGGCGGCAACGTTGCCGATTTTGTTTCCCTCGGATTGCCATGGGATAATGCCTTTAAATTCGAAAATGGAGGCGACTTCCCATGGTGGTTTACGTCCGGACCCAGGGCGCGAGAATTATCAAGGAGGGACGGCATCTGCTCGTCAGGAAAGGCGATGCCGTTTACCATACCCTCTTCACCTACAAGCTCGATCAGCTCGTTATTTTCGGTAATGTGGAGATCACGCACCAGGCATTGGCTCAGCTGATGCGCTATGGCATTGACGTCGTTTTTCTGAGTTTCAGAGGCCGATACCTGGGGCGAATATCGCCGCCGGAATCGAAGAATGTCTTTCTTCATAAACGGCAATACAGTCTTCTGGGCAACGAAACCTTCACCCTTCGACAGGTTCGGGCCATCGTCGCCGGAAAGCTCGCCAACATGGCCACCCTTCTCATGCGCATCAAAAGAAGCCGCAATGTATCCCTGGCGAGTCAGAAAGCTCACGAGATCCAGAGTCTCATCCGTCTCCTCTTCCAAGCGGAAAGCGTAGATAGCCTTCGGGGCTACGAGGGACGGGGTAGTGCCCTGTACTTTGAGGCGTTCGGCCGGGGTTTCATTGAAAATCAGGGGTTCTTCCGCCGAGTCCGGAGACCTCCCACAGACCCCGTCAATTCCGTTCTTTCTCTTCTTTACACGTTTTTGATGAATCGCGTGTACGCGGCGGTGCGTGTTGCCGGTCTGGACCCCTACCCCGGATTCCTGCACGCCCTGGATTACGGCCGATACTCCCTAGTCCTTGATTTAATGGAGGAATTCCGGACCATCATCGCCGATACCCTGACTTTATCACTTTTTAATCTGAAAATCCTGAAACGAGAGGACTTTTATTTTGAGGAACCCGTCAGAGAGGAAGATTTTGTTCAAGATCCGGGGGAAAGAATAGCCGATGTAAGCAGAGACCCGATCGGTCTTATCGCTAACGGTCATGGCGATTCGGAACTTCTGGATCTTCCGGAACAGCGGATGGCCGGTGAAATGCCCGTTGAAGATCTGTCGACCGGCAAGTATCCGGTCAAGTTACGCGATGCGGCCTTCAAAAGGGTCATCGAAGCCTTCGAACAGAAGCTTACCACGTCTTTTCACTATCCTCCTGCGGAAAGGCAGCTCACTTACGGAGAAGCACTCATTTTTCAGGCAGGTCATTGTCGCAGGGTTATTGAAGGTGAGGCGGATGTTTATCAACCGGTGTTGCTGAAATGATTGTACTGATTACCTACGACATCACCGAACCGAAGCGGCTGACCGCCCTGCACCATTTCCTGAAGGAATTCGGCCTGAACACCCAGAAATCTGTCTTTGAATGCGACATCGACGAAGCGGGTATTCGTAAAATCCGTGCTTATTGCCGGAACAACCTCAATATCGCCAAAGATTCAGTCAGAATTTACAAGATATGCAGCCGCTGCATCAATAAGGTCGTCCTATCCGGTCTTGGTTTGAAGGTAACCCAGCTTGAATACACCGTGATCTGAATCCGAAGTAAATACCATGAATATGATTGTTGCTTATGACATTGCGGACCCGAAGCGCATCGCACTGGTGGCGCGAATCCTGAAAGATTATGGGGTTCGCGTGCAGAAGTCGATTTTCGAAGTTGATGTGAACGGCGGGGTTTTCGCCGTCATGAAGGAGCGAGTTGAACAGGTGATCATCCCGGCGGAAGACGGCGTCAAATATTTTCCCCTCTGCCGTAAATGCATAGGGATGGTTGAAATCATTGGCCAGGGTTTTTACACCAACCCCGACGAGGAATATTACATTTACTGATCAAGACTTTAACGCGGCCCTTTTGTCACGCTTCTTCTTACCCATGAGAAAATCTCCATATACCGAATTAATGACATCTCACATTGATTCCCAGCATCTTAACAATGAGCTCAGCTGAAAGATAACCTGCGAATTTCTCTTCCGTCAACAATCTATCAAATGTCTTTTGGTGCATTCCTTTTGGTTTAAATAATATCGGAGAAACAAGGTCGTCAGCAGCCCCTAGACGTGTCCTAATTTTCCTTTGCCTTCTCAGAATTCGGTCAACTACTCCTTCCTGTTGGCTGCTATAAGTTAGTCCATAGCAATGTCTGCAAAGAAAGAGCTTGCCAGCACCATAAAGAACAGCCACTCTTTTCCCGCAGTTTGGGCACAAGAACCAAGGCCGGGTTCCACCGTAATTGCAGACAGTCCAGTCAAGAATAATTTTTTGTTCCACAGACTCCCAATCGCCCCCACGGAATCGGTGCTGATAGCTTAATATCATGTGGTCTGCTTCCATCCTGTAGCCGATGGAACCGGTTTGTTCACCCCTAAATGACCATGATAATGAACCTACAGATCCAGGCTGTAAGTATCCGTGTTTCTTCAACCATCTGATGTCAATCCGGTGTTGACTTTCAGTGGTTTTTTTCTTCGGGTAACTACTTCCTTTGCCGGAACCCCATCCACCCATACAGCACCTCAGATTTTATTCGAAATCATTAACCAAAATAACGTTCTATTTGTATAAAATAAGCTGTAACTATCTGTAACTATTGTTATTGCTGTCAATTTGATGTGTAGTTTTTTTTGTGTCTTTTTCTGCATTCTTTATCTCTTGAATTACGAATTAACTGGCCTTTGATTTCTGGTTCATCCGGTTAATGAGTACCTTGGTATTGCATAAAATCACATGGACATGGCAAGAGCCCTGTTGTTTGAGACCAATCGAACAACAAAAGGAGGCTCCAGACCATGTCCACATCGGTTCTTTAT
>JAAYYW010000008.1 GCA_012515195.1 Leptolinea sp. | reverse complement strand
CGTCACTATTAACGCGGGCGATGTTTTCACCCACGAATTCGAGTGGCTGTCCGAGATTCCCCTCCCGGCAGGTGTGTATGATGTCCAGGCCGTGCTGATGACCGACCCCGGCTCTGTTCAGATCCAGCAGGCGTCCGTCACAGTGACCGTTAAGAATTGAACGTTTTATCACCTGCGGGTGTCGGCACCTACTTCGCCTTTTCAATTATTGGTAAATAGCAAAGAAATTCAATCCACAGCTTCCGAATAAAACAAGCAGCGTTTTCGTTATATGATTAACGCGTGTTATCCCCATCCAATCGCGCCCATAAACGACCACCCAGAAGGAATCGGCATGAAAGCTGTTGTCTATAACTCCTACGGACCACCGGAAGTCCTGCGAATCGTCGACATCCCCAAACCCGCCCCGCATGATAATGAGGTGCTGGTCAGGGTCAAAGCCACCACCGTCACCATCGGTGATACCCGCATGCGCGGATTCAATGTTCCCCCGGAGGAAAGGTTCCTTGCCCACCTGTACCTGGGCATCTTCCGTCCGCGCCGGAAAATCTTGGGCATGGAACTTTCAGGCGTGGTGGAAGCCGTCGGCCGGAATGCCACCCGCTTCAAACCCGGTGATGCCGTTTTCGGTTCGACCATGGAAGCGAATTTTGGGGGTTATGCCGAATACAAATGTTTCAACCATAACGGTGTGCTGACACTGAAACCTGCCAACCTGGATTTCGGCGAAGCCGCCGCTGCCTGGGGCGGCGCGGCCACCGCCCTGCGCTGCCTGCACCATGGCAATTTATGGGCGGGGCAATCCATCCTCATTTATGGCGCGTCCGGGGCGGTTGGCACAAGCGCCGTCCAACTGGCACGCAACCTCTTCGACGCTGAAGTCACCGGGGTGTGCAGCACGGCCAACCTGGACCTCGTCCGATCGCTGGGGGCGAGCAAGGTGATTGATTACACCCGTGATGATTTTTCCCGCGGGGCAGACCGCTATGATGTGGTATTCGACGCCGTTGCCCGCTTCCCGTCCGACCGTGCCCGTCTTGCACTGAAACCGGGCGGCATCTACCTGAATGTGCATCGTAATGCCTTCCCGATCAAAGGCATGACCACTCTTGGACTATTGAACCGCCTCAAAGAGATGCTCGAAGAGGGTAAGTACAGGCCGGTCATTGACCGGGTATATCCGCTGGAGCAGATTGTCGAGGCACACCGCTACGTGGAAGCCGGTCATAAGCGCGGCAACGTGGTCATCACTGTGTAGCCGCCTTCTACCCTGCATAAAAAGAATTGTGGAAGAAACTCACCTGTCCTGGCTATTGCGCGTGTTACCCGGCCAAACAATCCTGAGCGTTTTTTCCACCTTGATGAAAAATTCATGCACCGATCGGACTTCCTTCGTCATTTCCCCCTTGACGCGCAGTGTAGCCATGAGCGCGGGAATGATCAGAAAGACCAGCAAATAGAACGGGGTGTCAACCCTCCCGCTCGTGATGAGGATGACGTTCACCGCCGCTACGGCCATCAGGCAGATGACCGCGGTTACCAATCCCGGGGAATACACCTTGAGCTGCGCCGTCCAGATCACGTGCTGTAAGAAGTTCAACAATACAAAAGCGGACATAAACACAACGATTGCGCTGAAAAGGAACGTGCCGTGGAACGCGAGGGCAACACCGGTCAGCAGGAATGACGTCAGCGCTAGAACAACGATATGGATCCGGATGCTCACGTTCGTGGACGCGGGCAGGTTTCGGTAGTAGGTTTTATACCATTTGAGGATATTCCATTCCTCCAGTTCATGGATGCTGAACACGAATGGGATGATCCAGAGAATATTTACGTAATCCATAGGCTCTTATTCCGGTTGCAGTCGGTAATGGATGGTATATCGGGCTAATCCATTATCATCCTTAGTGCGGTTTCCGTTGGCATCGATTGTCATCTGAGTAAAGAATTTGTCGTATTCATAGATAATTCCATCATTCTGGAAGGTAATGACCATTGATTTGTCATTCCTCTCATAGCCGGCAGTGTACACATTAACGCCGGTTTTTTGAAGAGTTACCTCACCCCATCGATCGGTACGGGTGACCGTACCTTTATCGAAGGTGAATAAAAAATCCCACACTCCAGAATCTATAGGGGCATCACACAAATTCTCATCCTTGTGTTGTTCTGATGTATACGGTTCAATCACAACACATTTTGTCTCGAAACGCACATAACTATGGGGTCCACTATTGACAAATTCTTCCCGTGTCAAGCCGCCCTCATAGGTAGGCTCAAATCCCGGAATTGTGGAACAGCCCACAAGTATTAGAATAGATAACAATCCACAGAGAAAACGAAACTTTTGTTTCATCGCTTACCCCGCATGGTTCATAAAAGTTAACAGTTCAGTAAATAACGGAAAAGTCTGATATTTGGAACTATAGTAACAAAAATAAACGATGTATTCAAATCCTTTTTTTTGGAATTTTTTACCATAAATGATTCCACTCTATCCTATTGACAAAATATTCGTAATTTGAGGATATTCCACTCTTCCAGTCCATGGATGCTGAAGGTTATCGGAATGATCCATAGAAGATTGAAAATACCATCTGGTCCCGGCATAGTGTTCATGACCGGTCTTCCTTCTGGAATAGAAATTTACGATCCGGTGCATGCAGACTAGCAATCCCCCCTCGGGCAACCAGTCAGCCTGACAGCCGCAGGATCAACCAACATCAGATTGACGTATCACAAAGTCTGTGAATCTCAAGAGGCTCACAGACATTCAGGATGGAATAATCCTAACCTACACCAGTTCCCGGTACACCCACTCAAAGGTTTCACCCAGTTCCACGAATGCGTCAATGATCCCCGGGTCGAATTGCGTCCCTTTTCCCTCCAGGATTATTTTAACGCTCGTCTCGTGGTCGAACCCGTCCTTATAAGGCCGCTTTGAGCGCAGCGCGTCATACACATCAGCCAGAGCCACGACGCGTGCCGACAACGGGATATCTGTCCCAGCCAGTCCGTCCGGGTACCCATTCCCGTCCCACCGCTCGTGATGGCTGCGAGAGATCTCGATCCCAATATTAATGAAGCTGTTGCGGGTATAGCGTTCCTTCACCGATTGTAATAGTTCATAACCAATGACCGTATGGGTCTTCATCACCTCGAACTCAACGGGGGTGAGCCGGGCGGGCTTCAACAATATGTGGTCTGGAATTCCGACCTTGCCAATATCATGCAGCGGGCTGGCGTGGGTAATATTATCAATGAACAGGGGCGTTATTTCATCCCGGTACCCGGGTTTTTCTGCCAGCCGTGTAACCAGCTCCCGGCAAAAGTATTGAATGCGTTCAATATGCCGCCCGGTATCTTCATCACGGTATTCCGCCAGTTTGGCCAATGCCAGAATGGTGGCCAATTGTGAATCTGATATCTCGTTGACCTGTTCACTAACCTTTACTTCCAGGTTGTGGTTATATTCCTCTAATTCATTCTGCAGGCGGGCCAGCCGCAAGTGCGTCTCCACCCGTACCCGTACTTCTTCCAACTGAAAGGGTTTGGTGATGTAATCTACCCCACCCACTGTGAAGGCTCTTACCTTATCCAGTGATTCCGTCAACGCGCTGATGAAAATAACCGGCACCTGTTTCAAGACCGGGTTGGCCTTGAGTCGCTCACATACCTCGTACCCGTCCATTTCAGGCATTGAAATATCCAGCAGGATCAAAGCAGGCGGCTGGGTTTCTGCCGCTTTCAGGGCACCCCTGCCATCCAGAATCGGCCGAACCTTATATCCCTGTTGTTTCAACATTCCGGAAAGGACCTGAATATTCGCCAGGGTATCATCAACGATCATGATATCGACCGGTTCGACCGGTATGGCGGGTAAGCTATCCAAATCAACTCCTTTCCTTAAGCAGCTTGAGAATATCATCATACTTTAAATTAGAAGCCATTTCCTGCAGTTCAGCACCAGCTTCAGGGTATTTTTGCGCAAGGCATTCCACAACATCCAACAGACTATCCAGGTCAGCGCTGGAACAGGCTGAGATCATCTGCTCTTTTAGCTCAACAGGTATGGCACCTAACTCATCATCCAATATGTTAGCAGTGGGCAAACGCTTCGTCCCATCGTCTTGTGAGGACTTTTCATCAAAATAAGT
>JAAYYW010000102.1 GCA_012515195.1 Leptolinea sp. | reverse complement strand
TCTGTGAAGAGCCGGTCTTTGACCCTGCGTAATTTAAAGAGATATTCGTGATAAGAGGAATGATGTTCCCCTGGCGATTCTTTTCCCGTCTGCAAGAAAAGGGAGCTCGGGGTTTCATACATCGGCTTACCGGCCAGTACGGAATAGGCGATGGTTCGAGCTGTGCCGATCGCGCCGATGACATCCAATTTGTCTGAATCAAAAAGAACTCTGGCCTCTATGGTCTCCGGCTGATCCTCTTTGCCGCGGTAGCGGTGGGCGCGAATGGCGTGCTGCACTGCCTTGATGCGATCGGAAGTCCATCCTTCTTCCCGCAGGATCTCCCCGGCAAATATGGCTGATGCCAGGTGATGGTTTTCCCGTCCCGCGCCGCCGGGTTCAGCCCCGCGCGAATCATGCAACAGGGCCGCCGCGCCCAGAATTTCGAGGTCGGCGCCTTCCAGTTTTCCCAGCTTCATCGCGGTACGATACACGCGCAATACGTGTTCAAAGTCATGCACAGCGTCGTCGCCGGAATAGAAGGCGCGCGCCTGTTCAATTGTTGGCATAGAAACCTCTAACAAACGGGAATAATCCGCCCCTTTTTAACCACCGTATTGACCAGGTTTTCCCCAAACCGGTATCCGATATGATGGTAGTCATCTACAGACAAAAGAAGGATATCGGCCTGCTTGCCCGGCTCAATGGAGCCAATGCGATCCTGGCGTTGAATGGCCGCGGCGGAGTTGATTGTACTGGCAGCAATCGCCTGAGCAGGAGTAATTCCTAATGCCCGGCAGGACAGCGCAATCACAAATTGCATATTAACACACCAGGCGGTTCCAGGGTTGCAGTCTGTAGCCAGCGCGAGGATCCCACCGGCGGCCAGTATCTCTTTAGCCGGGGTGTAATGGGGATCACTCAGCCCGAAAGGGGTACATGGCAGGGAGACCACAACTGTGTCGCTGGCAGCCAGGGTTTTAATATCATCGGCTGATGTTTTCACAAGGTGGTCGGCAGACGCGGCCCCGAGTTCGGCGGCCAGGCTTGCCCCGCCTAGATTGTCAAATTCGTCCGCGTGAATCTTCAACGGAAATCCCAGATCACGGGCCGTGGTCATTATGCGGCGGGACTGCTCCAGATCGAACGCGCCGGTCTCGCAGAAGACATCCACAAAGGGTAATGGTTTTCTGCAACCATTTTTCCCCCACCAGATTTTGGCTGATGGAAGCATTTTTCCTGTGATCAACTGCGTATATCCGTCCGGATTGGTTTTGTATTCCGGCGCGATGGCATGTGCCGGTAAAAAGGTAGGGACGATTTCCAGCGGTCCTTCTTTGTCCAGGTCAAGCAAAACCTGGAGCTGGTCAATTTCCGCTTTATATTCCAACCCGTAGCCGGTTTTGGCTTCCACGGTTGTGGTTCCATGCCGCAGCATGGAACGGGCACGATTTCGGGTTTGCGCGTAAAGCGTATCATGATCCGCTTCACGGGTGGCTTCGACAGTGGATATGATCCCTCCGCCGGCAGCCAGTATTTCGAGGTAGGTTCGCCCCTCCAACCGCATTTCAAATTCCAGTGCCCGGTCACCTGCCCAGACCAAATGAGTATGGGGGTCCACAAAACCGGGAAGCGCCGCTTTTCCGTCCGCGTCAAGACGGGGCTCGTCGGAATATTTTCTCAGCAGTTCCTCCTCTGTTCCAACTGCCTCGATGTTTTCACCGCGAATCAAAACAGCCCCCTGCTCGATCAATCCAAGCCGGCCAAGCTCGCGACCGCGTTGTGGTCCACCCTTCATTGTTACCAGTTGCGAGATATTATGGATTAGCATATGAAAATGGTATCATAAATCCACGAAAAACCAAAAAAAATCACATTGGACTGTGAAAAACATGTCAGATTGCCCGGTTTGCAAGAGGTCAATGCATTTCAATCCCCGTTACCCGCGGGCAGTTTGTCTGGCTTGCGGTAACATGGCAACGGATAAAAACGGCAGACCAGTGGCATTTTTCAACGAAGGATTGAGCGGTGGTATATTCGGGCGCTATAAAGACGATGGGGCGTCATACGAATCAACCACCTGTTTTATCCATGGATTGCCCTGCAAGGCATCTGAAGCACATATGGGTGGCATAGTAATAGAGCTACTATAAATATCCGCGTCAAAATAGAAGCCTTCCTGGCTTCCAAGAACCAGCATGAACCCCCAGGTTCCTGTGCTTATTGATGGGCGCGGCGAACCCGCGGCAAAATGATCAATCCCAGTATGTTTAAGAGCATAGCGAAGATCACATTGAACATAAAACCGCCGGCTGTGTACAGACGCGGTCCGAAGAACATTCCGGCAGCCATACCGAGTGAACTCGCAGCCAGAAAGACCGCCATCAATGTAGCCCGGGCGGACGGCAGCACTTCGGTCATCAAAGGAAGAGCTGCTACCAATGTGACTTCGAAAGAAAAATAGAATATGAACAGCCAGACCAACGCGCCGGTCACCGAACCGCCAATAAAAAAGGGCAGGATGGCTGAAAGGATATTGACAATAAAACCGGCTGTGATCGTGCGGCGTTTGCCGAATTTATCGACAATAGCCCCCACAAATCCTTCACCCGCCAATTCGGCAACACCAATCACAGTAGCCGCGGCGCCGATGGCGGCAATTTTCAGGCTAAAGGCTTCTTCCATCCAGACTCCGAATATCACGCTGATAACGTTGTTCCCCGCAATAACCAGGAATCCCAGCGCCAATCCGAACAGCGCGGCAGGTGACCGCAGGATCATCATGAATCGGGATCCGTTGAACGCTTCTGTCGTTTCCCGAGCGGGTAGGGTTGGAACCAGCAGCCAGACGGCAACAATCGAGATCACACCGGCAATAAACAGGGTGAGGAAGGGCGACTGCCAACCGCTTTTTGAGATCAACAGCCCAATAATCGGGACTCCCACAATGAATGCCCCCGCCCAGCTAATTTCCAGAATGGAAAGAATGAGACCTCGTTTTTCGTAGGAGATTTGATCTCCGACGTACGCCTGGACAGCAGGAAGGAAGATATTGTTTCCGAGGCTGGCCAGAAGGAGAGCGAGCAGGAAGGCTGTGTAAACCGGCCAAACCAACATCAACCCCACACCGGTGGTATAGACGATCAAGCCGAGCAGCATTCCGGTTTTGCGTCCGCGGCGATCGGCAATTTCTGCCAGGAACGGGCCGATGGCACTCGCGGCCATGGATGCGGATACAGCGGTGGCCATAGAGGTCATATCGGCTCCCACCCCGCGGGCAAATATAAGCAAAAACGGGCTGGCCATCCGCAGACATGTGTTGATGGCGGTACGGATGACAAGAAAGGCGGCTACCTGTATATTAAAACGCGTAATCTTCATTCTGGCCTATTCTCTTTCGACGGTATTAGAGCAAGATCAAGAAAATAGTATAAGCGCTATTGCCTGAAAATCGGTAGAGTGAAATATAAAACCGGGAACTTCCTTCGAAGGAAGTTCCCGGTCACAATTCTTTTTGGCAGTATTAATTCAATTCCCACGGGTGGTCATTAAGAACGCCCTCAGGAGATGGATTAATTATTCATGATGACCGTATAACCTCAATGGAATTGATCTCGAGATCAGGGCAGCATGGATTTCTTGATGGTATCAAAGGTGGTATTTCTTAATTTAGTCACCAGTTCCAATTGGGCTTCACACCAGAAAACGTGCAGCGGGCAATTGGGACCCAGCGGACAAACCGATGGATTAAGCGTACACTCGTTCAATGCCAGAGGTCCATCAATAGCTTCGACAACATCCAGAATGGATATTTTTTCTGGTGTTAAGGCCAGTGAAACACCACCACGAGCGCCGCGGGATGTGTGGATCAAACCGGCAATCGAAAGTTGGGAAATAATCTTGGCAAGGAAGGAAGGAGGGATGGCCTGTTCATCAGCGATTTGGCTGGTGGCCGCCCGTTGATTTGGCGGCAGCTTGGAAAGAAATAACATGGCGCGGAGAGCGTAATCCGCTTGTTTCGTGATCTGCATGGTAATGTCCTTAGAAAAACAATTAGCTAATTTCAGACAAAGTTACTCCGATTGAAGTGTAATCGCAACCGAAAAATCGGGCAAGTGATATCCATCATCCCTTTAAATGACAAATAACGACAGTTCCCCTGATTTGGGATGTTTCTTTCCTGAATATTCTCTATAATAAGCTATACACCTATGTTAAAGGAGGGCGGTATGCTCGAAGAGTTCAAGAAGTTTATCATGCGGGGTAATGTATTGGACCTGGCGATCGGTATCATCATCGGTGGATCATTTGGGCAGATCATAACATCGCTCGTGGATGATATCATCATGCCACCCATCGGATTGCTGCTGGGAAAAGTTGATTTTTCCAACCTGTTCCTTTCACTGGATGGAAACGCGTACGCGTCACTGGCCGCGGCAAAGGAAGCCGGAGCCGCCACCTTGAATTACGGTCTGTTCATTAATACCCTGATCAATTTCCTGATCGTTGCGTTTGCGATATTCCTGCTCATCAAGCAGGTCAATCGGTTCCAGAAACCGGTTGAACCGGAAGCACCCGCGACCAAGGATTGCCCGTATTGCCAGACAGCCATCCCCGTGAAGGCGACCCGCTGCCCGCATTGCACGTCACAGTTGTAGAAAAAATTCCCGGATACCTATGATCCTGCCGGTGTGATACCCGGCGGGATTATTTGCGTATTTAAAGATAACAACAACATAAATGGGAGATGTGAAATGGCAGACCTATGGGTAACCACGGCGTTTTCTTTTGAAGGATACAAGATCACCCGCCAATTGGGTGTGGTTCGCGGCATAACGGTGCGTTCACGCAGTATGCTGGGGAATATCGCCGGCAGTATTCAGACGATTTTCGGTGGAAATATCAGCATCTACACGGAATTATGTGAACATGCCCGGGCGGAAGCGTTTGAATTGATGTCGCAGCATGCCCGCGACATGGGCGCCAACGCCATTATTGGCATGCGCTATGATGCCAATGATGTGATGGAAGGCGTGACGGAAGTGCTGGCTTATGGAACGGCCGTTGTCATCGAGACTGCCTGATCCCCATCAAATAGGGTAAAATTTTCCTCTACAGATACGGAACAATTAAAAACCACTTTGGAGCGAACCGACCGCTCCTTTTTTATCTGTAAGAGGAGTAACCGTACGATGAATCCAAAACGAAAACAGATACTGCTGACCAATGATGACAGCATTAAATCCCCCGGACTGTGGGCGGCCGCTGAAGCGCTTTCCACGCTGGGTTTTGTGACCATTGTCGCCCCGCGGGAACAGGCCAGCGGTATGGGACGCAGCATGCCTTCCACCTCTGACGGCAAGATCACCACCACG
>JAAYYW010000007.1 GCA_012515195.1 Leptolinea sp. | reverse complement strand
TTAGGGCTTTTTTGAACCAGCCGATCATCCAGACAAAGTAGATATTGTCACCAATTGATCCGACCATCTGGCTGCCCATGCGGGTTGCCAATGGCCAGGTCATTACAATCGTCAGCAATGTGAAATATCCGGCTGACAGATACGGGAACCACTTCTGGAGTTTGTCTGTTCTTGTATCCACGATCTTATAGTTTTACCATCGTACCGTCAGACGCGGATTGGTGAACTGCCTGGCAGATCTTCAATACGGCTTCGCCATCTTCAAGTGTACAGGCAGGATCAGCTTTTCCGCGCGCGACATCAATGAAATGACGACTCTCTGCCATGAACAGGTCGTTGCGATCAAAATTCGACGGCAGGAAAGAATCCGTCCATTTACCAGTTTCAGCCTGGAAAAGCCGGGCTGAGCCATCGGCATTGTCCCAGGTAATCCGCCCCGCGGTTCCGGTGATCTCCAGCGTGTGGGAAGGCGGCTGCTGGAAGTAGTCCAGATGCAGGCTGCCTGTGACACCATTCTTATGCTGCAAACCGATTTCGGCAAAATCTTCCACCTGAATTTCCAGATCGCTCAGGCGACCGGAAAATGCCCAGAGTGATTTCACATCGCCCAGAAGCCAGCGAAGATAATCGATGGGATGGCTTAACGTCACAACAACGCCGCCTCCCAGGTCCATTCGGGAAGTATAGCTGGTGCGGTAATCTTCCCAGGGATGCCAGTTCGGGAGATATTCACCCCAGTGGGCCCGGTATGACATCGGCCGGCCAACCATCCCGTCTGACAGCCAGGTTTTTACCTGTTGTAATCCGGGATGAAAACGGAATTGGTATCCCAGTAGAACACGGGAATCTGCATTGTTCACGGCCTTTTTAAACTCTTCCAGCCGTTCCAAAGAGTGCGAGACCGGTTTTTCCATCAGGATCGCGCAACCAACTCTGGCCGCCGGGATCGCTACATCCAGATGAAGCGCGGTCGGGTTGGAAATAACCACAGCATCAGGGTGATGTGCCAGCGCATCTGTGATATCCATTTCAACTGGCAGCCCGGCTATCTCGTCATCCGGCAGGGTTGATTTGTTAGATCGGAGCAGGACAAAATCTGTTTCCCCGAGCGAACGCAGATTGCGTAAATGCCGCCGCCCGATGGAGCCAAAGCCCGCAATCAGGATTTTCATCGAACATCCTCCGGTTTTTGTCTGTCCAACAACGAGGCGAGGAATTCGCCGGTACGTTTCCCGGCTGTCCCATCTGTGAAAGTTACTTCATCGCGAATGAATTTCTCGCGCTGTTCTCGGTCTGTTTCCGGTTTTTTTAGATATGTATTGATGACATCACGCAGTTCCGTTTCATTCAGTGCCACCCGGCCGGCTTCCGCTTCGCGGAAACGCTGATGGGTCGGCCATTCACCAATCTGCGACAGTGGAAGCGAAAAACGACCCGGCTGGTTCCAGCCTCCCGGCGCGTCAATACATACCGCAACGATCGGCTGCCCATGAATGGCTTCTTCGACAACCATGGTCGAATAGACGGTAAGGAACACATCAGAATACGCCATCATGGAGGTCTTCTCCGGCATATCCTCGCCCGAATAGTATCCCAGCTCACCACCCAACGGTACGGGTTCCACAAGATGAACATGAGGCATCGTTTTCACCATGCCCCTCACCTTTTCACGCTCAGCGGCAAATAATGGCTCGCTCATAAAATGATTGGGATGAAGGCGGATAAGTAACTGCGATGGCTCCGTCAACCGGTCTTCCGAGACGAGGTTAGCCAGTGCTTCGATATTTTGAATGTTCGGTGAGAACGTGATGAAGCTGCTGGCATACGATAGCAGCTTTCGATCCAGGTCAAGGTTATGCAGCTTGAAATATTCCTCACGGGTCATTAACCATTTTTTTTGGAAATATCCGTCATAGGATGGAATTCCACCCACGTGTACACGCTCCGGCAGCCAGTCGTCCCCTTCCACCAGCTCCTGTTTCTGGATATCCGACCAGCAGGTGATCCAATCAACTGGCGCGCCGGGAAGGCTGTAGCTGGATGGGTTATCCCAACCCACCACTACAGCCGCCGTCTTTACACCCCGACTTGCCGCCTGGCGTAACAGATAGCGGTCAAAACGCCATCCCGGTGTACTGGCAATGACCAGATCAGGGTTGTACTTCTCAAACAAGTCGGTATACAGTTGAGGGTCATATTTCAATTGCGCCCGATAAATCAAACGCCGGGCTGCTTTAGAGCGCCGCATAAGACCAACAGCCATCTTCATGATTGGCATTATGGTCCGACGTCGTTTCGAGGCTTCAACATCCACCTGACGTACATGACTGGTCAGTGCTTCCACGTTGATCCGCCCGGACGCACCCACCCGGCGTAAGAAATTCAACCACCATTGAGCGGAAGGATCTACAGTATCGGCATACTTCCGGCACTGTTTCATACGCAGTCCTTCAATATGCACCCCGGGCTGACCGAAGCGTTTTTCGATCTGCTCTTTTAACCCATCATCCGTCAGGATGACCACCTCTGCCCCCGCTTCCAACAGGGTGGGAACAACATCACTCTGCAAAAAATAAACAATAGCCAGACCGTGATCGGCGCTGATGAAAATCGTTTTCTTATCCGGCATTCGGAAACATCTCCTTATTTCGCCGCCGGACGGTCGTAATACCAGCGGAATATGGCATCATACAGAGACAGCAAAAGCTTTCTTACCGGGGGAAAATCCAGTATGAAATGACGTCTGGCAGGTTTTACGGAGGCATCACTCCCGATCCCGTCAATTCCAGGCACGTTGCGAAGCGTGTTGGACATGTTCATGGCATATGGTTTGACCGGCATCAACCGCAAAAACCCGGCTTCATTGACACGCTGGTCCAACTGTTTTACCTGCCCCATGGGGCGGTCCATATCGAATGGCAGAAATTGCGCCAGCACATCTTTTCTGGCAGTGAACTGCCAGTGGGATGCCCCGGCCATGGCTTCCACACCGTTGTAAACCAGTTTCACATCTTCACTGGTATCGTAATGTCGTTTGATCTCTTCATCCGTCTGACCGATGGAACGATCGAATTCCAGAAAAGTCTCCCAGGGAATGAAATGTCCGCGCGCTGCCTGACTGTTCTTCTCTCCCCAGGCGACTGTTTGCGAATAAAAATCCGGATTGGTGCGGAAAGGTCGTGCCGTGACCATGCCCACATTTGGAAAAGCCTCCATCAATCTGACTGATTCAGACAACCAATCGGGATAGAAAAGACAGTCACTATCCGCGTAGGCAATGATCTCCCCCGGAGCGCCAGATAACATGATATTCCACGCGCCGCCCTTTCCCAGGTTTTTCTGTGAAAGGAAAAGGTACTGGATTCGGCCTTCATCTTGCTCATTGACCAGAAAACCTTTTGCTTCTTCGCAGGAACCATTATCAAAAACCAGCAGGTCGAACGGCAAACCGGCATCTTTCCGGGCACTGTCCAGACATACCTTTAAGACATCCAAAGCTTCCGCATAGAACCCGCTTAAAAACGGGATATAGTTCAATACAGCCACGGTGATCCGTTCAGGCCGGGCAACAGTTTTTACATATTTCGCAGGATTTTGTCCAACTCGCATTTCTTATTTCTCCGAAAACAATTTATACCACGATGAGTTACACCTGTTTTTGTAAGCCGCGAGTCCGCCACTCCCGATAGGCTTTCACCGGATGAAAGATGGCAAAAAATAGTTCAGCCAAAACTTGTGAATGCCAACGCACAAGAGGAATAATCTCCACCTCACGCCAGAATTTTTTCCAACTCATAGGGAAGTAGTCAAGCTTCTCGCCGGTCAAATGATAATCACAGTCATCCAATGTGAAAATTGTGCGATCTCCACCCGCCGCCTTCACGTTTTCAAAAGTCTCCGGCAGTTTGTAGTGCGGTTTTCCGCCCGGTAGATGGCTGTAATCATGATCCTGGTGAATAATGTTGATAGCCTCGCTGCCGTCAATGACCATCCATCCGCGCTGACGGGCTTCATAGATCATCCAATTATCCCAACCTGCCCGTCCAATGGCAAAAGGAGGAATGTAATCGAAAACAGCCTTCGGGAACAGGAAGTAATCACTGCCACCTCGGGGATGACGCCGGGCGCGATCTTTTATCTCGCTTTGCATTCGCTCAACCCAATCATCAGAAAAATTCAATTCTTCACGCACATCCAGGTCCCATCGCTGGCCTATGAGCAAGAAATCCCCGTGTTTTTCGGCAACACACTCAGCCGCCCGGTTAAAATCAGGCAGCAGTATGATATCTGAATTAATATAGGCCAGCAGATCACCTGCAGCCGCTTTTCGCCCCAGGCTGAAGATTGAATCAATCTTCGGAGTGCCGTATTCATTTCGGACCACATCCGGTTCGTGTTTTACTCCCAATTCTGAGGCTGCTTTGGACACACCCTCATCGTCGCCAACAAGAATAACATCCGCCCCAATCGCCTTCCAGGATCGGATGGCATTCCACTGGATCATGGCAATGTGAGGATTCGTGAAAGCTTTGGGGGTGGTAAAAATCGAGATCATTTCTTCATCCTCGCGTCCACATCATCAAACACCTTGTGTCTGATCTCTGCATTTATCTTGTTCAATTCCGGGTGAGACCGGGTTACGGCCAACACATCCAGCCAGGAGAAATTTTCCATATCAGGTAGAAAATCGAAAACCCGGCGGATGAATTCAATATCCTCCGGTGTATCCACCGTCCAGCGCAGTGAGCCGTAATCCGGCTCTGTGTTCAATTGGAAAACTTTAAATCGACCGGGAACATCATAGAGATAGGGCATCACATGTTCACGCTCATGGGCTGCCTGCGCCTCTTTCCAAGCCCTTTCAAGAACAGAAAAACGGCATACTTCAGTGTCCAACCCGATGGGATATGTTCTTCCCCAGGGAGGCGGCAAACGGTTGGCGGCAAAATCAACCCTATGCTCATTGAACGCGGATATGGTCTCATCAATCACATCAGGGTCAATAACCGGACAATCCGCGGTTACCCGCACGACCACATCCGCAGCAAATAAACGGGCAGCCTGATAAAAACGATCCAACACATCGAATGTGCTGCCCCGGTAACAGGCTGTCGTCGATTCCCGGCACCAGGCCTCGATTGCGTCATCTGAGGCTTCCGAAGTGGTTGCCACTGCCACACTGTCTACGAGATGCGCCCTGCGCGTACGTTCGACCACCCACGCAAGCATCGGTTTTCCGTTTATATCTTGAAGCACTTTGCCAGGCAGGCGGCTGGAACCCATTCGCGCCTGTACAATGGCAACTGTGCGGAGTTTTTGAGACATTCTTATTCCTTCTTCCATAACATTTTATTAAAATCAAATGTGGGCGATCCATAATGGTAACCACCGCCGTCCAGACTCTGGATGAATTCTATGATCTCATCGCTTTCTGGAAAATCGGGACGGACATAATAATAATGAGTATCTGCCGGGCTTTCTCCATACGCGGCCGCCAGTGCGTATCCATTTGAGCGGGCATAATTTTCCAATGTCAGGGTCATTGCACCCCAGGCGTCACCCGCTTCATCTTTTGGATTAAGCGGAGAAAAATCCGCATGGAACATGATAATCTCAGGCTCAATCTGAGCCAGGTATTCCCCGGTGATTCCACCATTATGAGCGATCCAGGAGTCATTCAATCCCCAGGTATCCACTGCCTGCCAGCCTGAATAGAGCGGCAGCAACCCGGCTTCGGATGTGGCAATGGTATATTGTTTATCCGCATAGCCAGCCAGGAATTCAGCAACGTCATAACGGCCATCAGGTTGGTAATTGATCTTCCAACGATCTACCTGGACCGCAGCCAATCCGACCGTGAGCAGAATAACGGCCAGGGTGAACGGTCCGCGGATGTTCTTCGGCCAATCCACTAGCTTCGGTAAAACGCTTATCCTCCATAAACGGTCCAACAACAGCGGCCATGTCATCAGGATAATGGGTAGAATGGGATATTGGAATCGCCACATGTAATTCATTTCATTGGAAAGCAAAACCCACATCAGGGTAAAACCCATCACAGGAATAGTGGAGAATACTGTTACTCTCAACAACTCACGTTGAGCTTCATTCCATCTTGTCGGTGTTTCTCTCCCAATATTATCAGCAGCACTCTGCTCAACTACCGGAAGCCATTTTCCGGCAAAAAACGCAATGATGCCGGTTGTCAGGCTAGCCAGCAGCAGGCTGGCATAATTCGCGGAGTACCGCCCAAAAACCAGCTCATTGTGCAGGTCGGATGAACGTCGCAACAGTCCCATTAAAAATACAATCAGTAAGACTGATCCCAGAGATCGCGCAATTAAAACTATTTGTCGCCGTCCTGACGGTTCCATCAAACTGTGGAGAAACCGCGACAGATCCTTCCACCATCGGCGGCTGAATAGAAAATAGTCCAGTCCCAACCAGGTGATGTATATTAATCCGCCTGCAAACACCAACCAGAAGGGGAATGACAATTCCCGAACCGCGTTCCATGCTTCCTTAAGACTAAGCGGATACAGGCTTCCCCCGCCCTTTTTATAAAATGGATTCGGCAGGGGATAGCCGAAATAATTCCAGCGCCACAGAAAATATGCTCCACCCAGTACCATGAATACACAAAAAAAGATGATAAGAATACGGGCAGCAAGCTTCCACCCCAGCCTGTACAGAACAGCCATCAATATGAATCCGGCGACCAGAACACCTTCCGGCCGGATCAATCCCATCAACAGGCAGGTGATGGCAAAAAGAAGGGCTCGTGCTGAAGAGTCAGGCTTCTCTATGGTATATTGCGCGGACAGCCAGCTTAATGCGCAGAAAAGAGCAAATAAAGGTGTACCAAAACTGGCTTCCGCGTATAACAGACCGGATCCCAACAGTAAAAATACCGCTGATAAGACAGCGGCCAACCTGCACCCATGGAAGAAACGGCGTACTCCGATGTAGACCAGCAGGACAGTTATCAGGTGGGATATTCCACCAACCCATAACGGTGCGGCTTCCACCCCAACACCCAATGCATATAGACCGGCTAACAGTACCATGAAGAGAAAATCTGTCGCTCCATCCACCGGAGGTTGACCGATATTCCAAACGACGCCGTTCCCACCAGCCAGGTTTAACGAATAGCGCATCAACATGGCGGCATCTTCAGCCGGGTGAACCGGTTTATTGACTGACCCCGCAATCTGTATCAAACCGGCCAGAGCAAGAATAGCTAATAGCAGCCAGTCCATACGGGCAATTGTTCTGTGCTCCATTAAATACCCTGTTCCCGGAAAGTTCTTATGGCAAGATCATACCCGTCGAGCATAATTTTCTGATTCTTGTTCCAGTCTGCCCGTTCTTCGGCTACTAATTGCGCTTGTCTGCTTAAACCGGGCAAGCTGGTTCTAACCTTATCGAGCGCTAACAACCGTGAAGCCAGATGTACGCTGTCCCCATCAGCGAATAAATAACCGCTCTTCCCGTCTTCCACCCATTCTTTGTTGCTAGCAATATCACTGACAACGGGAACCGTCCCACAAGACATGGCTTCCATCAATGAGAGTGACGAACCGTCTACATGAGACGCGCTGATGTATATATCCGCATCGTTATAATACTCCGGCAACTCTGCCTGTGAGATGCGCCCAACAAATTTCACCTGCCGTGCAATACTTGACCGTTTGATCTTTTCTTGAAGGTCAGCTCGCATGGACCCATCACCGGCCAAAACAGCTGAAAAATGCATCCCGGTTTTCCCGGCACGGATCAGCCCGTCAACCAGAACATCCACACCGTACTGATCCTCCCATGCCCGGTTCGAGAAAATCCGGAGAGATTCATTCGTGGGTCTTCCCGACCGTGTTCCGTAATTAAAGAAAAGGTTTTGATCAACACCCCAGGGAAAAACCACAATTCGGTCTGGGTCGAAGCCGTACTCCTGAACGGCTTTCGATTCAACGCTGTGGGCGTCACAGAAGAAAACGCTGGTATGCTCAAGCGCCTCCTTTATGGCCATCCATACGAGTAATTCTCGTTCCGCGTCCCAGAGCAGATCAAATCCCCATGACATACTGATTAGGGGTTTGAACCCGCTAAAAGCAAAAACCCGTGCCACATCATTCACCGGGCCGGCATGTACCAGGTCAATCTTCCATTTTTCCAACAGCGACGAAATGGTATGCGCGGTTATGCCGGAATCAAGCGGCTGATGGATCTGCCGAACTCCAACCGGAAGCATAAGCCCCGGAACAGTAAATGAGGTTACAGGCAGGAAAAAGATTTCATGGTTTGAATTCGACAACGCCGTCAAGAAGCGTTCGTCATGCACTCCAAAACCACGAGAAGCATACAAAATTCGCATATTATTCGTGTCTCTGGTCTTATGACTGCCCCAGGTCGGTCCAGCGGATTTCTTTGCCGGACCGCAGGTCATTCAAAACTTTTGTACCGATTACGGCATCCATTTCATTGGGGAGAATGGCGCCGGCAGCGACCGGTCGGAGAACATCGATCATATCGCGCGTAATGATCTCACCGGCTTTCAGATCGCGCGCCGCCCGCAGGCACCGCCGTTGCAGGTAAAAAGTCTGTTTTTCATTCTCGGCCACAAATTTATCGCCGGATCCTAACGCCCGTTCAAGTTGACGGGTGTTTTCCACCATATCTGCCCAACTCTTAGGATTCATAGCGAAGGCATGGTCAGGCCCTTCGCGGTTGTTGTCATCAGTAAAGTGTTTCTCGACAACGCGCGCACCGAGTGCAACCGCGCCCAGCACGGAAGCATGCCCCGGTGTATGGTCGGATAAGCCGAGGATCAGGTCGGGATACATATTGTGATACGTGGTCAAAACCCGCAGGTGCAAGTGGTCAAAATTCTCGAGGCTGGCGGTGTAATTCGTATTGCATTGCATCAAAACCAGTTGGGGATTTACCACCAAAATGGTACGAACGGCGCGTTGCACATCCCCGATATCAGATGCTCCAGTTGCCAGTAGTACTGGTTTCCCTTTGCGCGCCATGCGCTCCAGTTCTTCCGGCCAGTTAATATCCCCTGAACCAATCTTATAAGCCGGTACAAAGGGATCAAGATAATCAATGGATTCAAAATCATAGGGAGATGAGAAGTAATCGATCCCGACTCTATCACACTCCGCCTTTAGGTCAGGCGTCCAGTCAAAGGGAACGGACGCATCTTTATACACATCAAAGACCGATTTTTTCCATTTAGCCTGATGAGAAACCTGCCCTCCAATGGATTTAAAACCATAATCTGACACTATCTTGGCCGCTTGGAAATTTTGGAACTTGGCAGCATCAGCTCCTGCATCTTTTGCCAGACGGATCAACAATTTGGCCCGCTCCAGGCTGCCATCATGGTTGGCAGCAATATCGGCTATGAAATATGTGGGATGCTCATTCCCGATCAGGTGATTACCAATGCGGATTTCCATATTAGATCCTCCGAAATCAATGGTCACTTTATTGAGATAAATAGCCTTGCAGACGCTGAGGATAACCGGCAGTGTACTGCTCAGCGAAGGCTTGGATACCTTCCTCCACACCGGGTAGAACGATCTGAAGTGTCTCTTTTAACTTATCTGTATTCAATGTTAATCTGGGGGACCTTCGTGCCGTGAGTCCGCTATCCAACACGGATACCGGTCTAATCAAACGGTCATCCAACCCAAATACTTCGGCGATCCGGCGGCCGAATTCATACTTGCTTAGCGCAACTGGACTGACTACGTGAAATATTCCATTGTGTGAACCTTTGGACAGTCTCATTAACAGGTCTACCAGGTGGTTGACAAACAAAGGGCAGAATTCCACATCAGTAAATCCATTAACGGATATACCTGCTGACAGGTTGTTGTAGAAGAATTCAGCCAGACTGCGTTTTCCGGTAAGACTCCAACCATAGAAATTTACCCGCGCCACCACTGCCTGAGGGCAGGCATCCAGCACGGCTTTTTCACCGTCCAATTTAGTCTGCGCGTACACCGAAAGTGGATGAGGTGTATCTGTTTCCAGATAATTACCGACATCGCCATCAAAAACTGCATCTGTTGAAAGGTGAACCAGCCTAACGCCTCTCTTGGAGCAGACTTCCGCCAGACGCCCCGGAACAATACTGTTAATAAGAGCAGCCTTATCAGGTGATTTCTCACACTCATCAATGTTGGCCATGGCAGCGCAATGGATCACAACATCCGGCCTGTTTATCTCAATTAACTGCCTGATGACCTCATCAGTTGACAGATCGGCCGGTATCACGTTGAATGGCACGCCTACTAATCTATGCGAATTTGATATACCGGTAACATCCCAGCGCGTTGACTCACGCAGTGCCAGGTTTATCCCCAGCAATCCACTCGCCCCGGTTACCAGAAGCCGTTTCATTCTGCCTGGCCCGCATCTCCATTATTCTCGAACGGAGCAACCAATTCACGTATCTGATCCACGTTCAGCCATTGGTCGTTCGTATTACTGGTGTACCGGAAATCGGCAGCCAATGGTTTTCCGCGCTTTTCCCACTCGCGGCCGAACCACAGGGCTTCCGCCGGTTGAACCACGAACATATCGTCCAATTCAACTGTATTCCGGTTTTCATCATCTGAAATGAGAACTTCATGCAATTTTTCGCCTGGCCGAATGCCAATGATGTTCACCTTGGCTTCAGGCGCAACCGCATGGGCCAGATCAAGAATCGTTGTGCTGGGAATTTTCGGCACAAATACTTCACCCCCGAACATTTGCTCGGAACAGCGCAACGTGAACCGGACACCCTGTTCCAGGGATATCCAAAAACGGGTCATACGGTCATCCGTAATCGTGAGGGCACCGTTCTGCCGTTGCTTAATAAATATAGGAACTACACTTCCACGGCTGCCCACCACATTCCCATACCGCACACAGGAAAACCGGGTGGCTGTTCCTCCGGCATAGGCATTGGATTGGACAAACAGCTTTTCCGCTGCCAGCTTTGTTGCTCCGTAAAGGTTGACCGGGTTAACCGCTTTATCGGTGGAAAGCGCGATGACCTTCTCCACTCCGGCATCCAGAGCGGCATCTACAACATTACTGGATCCCAGAATGTTGGTCTTAATGGCTTCCATCGGGTTGTACTCACAGGCCGGAACCTGTTTTAAAGCGGCTGCGTGAACCACCAGACTAACGCCATTAAATGCCCGGCGCAAGCGCTGTTGATCGCGCACATCGCCAATGAAATACCGCAGGCTTGGATGTGTATATCCGGCAACCCGCATCTCATGTTGTTTAAGTTCATCACGACTATAGACTATGATTTTGGCGGGATGGTATTCATCTAACAAGATCTTGATCATTTTTTTCCCGAACGACCCGGTTCCACCGGTTACCAGTACTACTTGCTTAGACCAATCCATATCTCTCTCCAGGCTCTGGCGATATCGCCTTATTTATACAAGACGATCAAGGGATACTGCCCTTTTTCGCCGAAAAATCGTGGAAACCATTCTTCTAGTAAATATAGCAATTTCAGGTATATCTTACCGCCTGAAATTGAATGGACTATCGCACGTAGAAAACGAACGTTCACGCTGCGCCAACAAAAAATCTCATATCTTGCCAGTGGTGCGATCTCAGTTTTCATCCACTCCGGGTTGAACTTCTTGATGAATGTCCCGGTTGGTTCCTTGCGCGGCGGTTCGGCACCGTAACAGGCTGATTTCAATACAGTCTCTTTATCCTCCCCGTGTTCACCTGCCAGTTTTTTCCCCAACCATTCCATAAAACGCACAAAGGGTTTGGCCAAACGCATTAGAGGGTAATCTGTCCATCCGTTGACCACCACAGCTGTCTTTTCTGATTTTAATACCCGAAGGAAATCAATATAGGCTTTCTTTTGTTCAACCAAAGGGAGATGGTGAAGTGTGTGCAGTGATACCAGTCCATCAAAGGTATCCGATTTGAACGGCAAGTTAGCCGCATCGGCCACCACAAACAGACCATGACCAGCCAGCCGGTTGCGTGCTTCCTTCAGTGCCAGGATGGATATGTCGAGACAAACACGATGGTGATAATCGGCAGAATATGTCAGGTATTCCGGATATTGTACCGGCCCTGACCCGACATCCAGAATCAAGTCACCTTTTGGAGACAAATGGTTATTTACCCGCAGATGGCATCGGTGAATATACTCGCGTGAAACCGGACGCAGGTCTTCGTACCGGGCATTCTGGTACACACCTTCCCCGACCGTCTTCCAGCCAACCTGGTCATAAAAGGCACGGACCTGCTGCTTTACGTCTTTTTCTTCCACTATTACTCCTATTCGGCATCCACCGGCGCCCAGTTGATTGGGTCACCAGCCAAATACCGGAATGTTTCATCAAAATCAGCATCCCGATTTGGGCCCACTACACTCTTCAGTGGATGCGCTTTGTAATCATCCCACATTTTCACTAGATGCCACGGGTATGGTAAAGGAAATTCAAAGAACCAGCGGTAGGCATATTGCCAGGCTTTCTCCACCTGCTGCCGGTTCAACCGATGGGCTGTCGGGTCTTGTAATACCTGACCCAGTGTTTTGTAATAGGATACCCATGAATCGGGATCTAGCGTAAAGCCCCGGTTGCGGTAATGGGTTTGCGCTGCCACAATGACCGGGACTCCACCCATTGCCATTTCTAGGCCTACCGTCGTGGTATAGACCAATCCAATATCCGCCACCTCGATTAAATCGTATGTATTAACCTTTTCTGTAGGTGTGATAAGACGGATATGCTCCGGTAGCTTCGGGAAAACCTCATGTACTACCTTGACCATGGATGTTCCATGGGTCAGAACTTCACCTGGATGAACCCTGATAACCAGTTGAACATCGGGGCGTCCAGCAAAGTATTGCACGGTACGGCTGATCCATTCACTCATGGTCTTGCTGAACAAATGCCGTCCAAGCGTCAAACTATCACCCAACACATTCGTTGCAAGCAATACAACAGGGCGTTCATCCAGACCCAGCTCGTTACGGGCGGCTACTCCACCGGTTACCGGTGTTCCCTGCCATTGGCGTGCAAAGTTTTCCCACATGGCTCCGTGCTGACGGGCAACCAACATCGCCCGCAGACGATCCAACTCTTCATCTTTTAAGGGGGTATTCTGGCGTGCCCGCCATAATGCGTCTGTATCCTGGCGCATCACTTCCGTGTTTTGGGCAAGCCAAATTCGTTGCCGTTGGTCTCCGAATTCATAAGTAACCACTGGTATCTTCAGCAATTTGGCTACCCGATAAACCACACCCAGTTCCTGAATGGTACCATTCGGAACAATAACAACATCCGGTTTATTCTCTTTCATATATGAATAGGCAGCCAGAGCCACCTCTTCATTACGTTCCCGGCGAAGTTGGTAGACTTCACTATCATGGTCCACTTCTTCCACCTGAAGGGAATACTGGGTGTCAAATTCGCTGACCAACTGCACCAACCGGTCGATTTCATCAGACACCGGAGCGAAGGGTATCCGCGCGCTGACGAATGACACAGATTTCATCACCGATTCAGCCTGGCTCAAAATCTTTCGGGCATATAAATCCTGCCGCCGAAGATCAAACCGGCTGATCGGTTTTTGCCAATCAGACTGAGCCAGGTATCCCAGGGTTACATTATGTCCTTGAGCTGCCAGGGCCAAACCTGTTAGAGCAGTATGTTCAATCCAATAATGCAGGGTTGCGAATAGAAAGATCTTTTTCCCTACCGGGGCTGATTTTCGTAATTCTGTTGCGTCTTTCACCAATTCCGGGAGTGCTTCCTGGAGATGGCGTAAACTGAAATGGCTATTGATTGATCTTCCCCGTTGACGAAGAAGCCAGTAGAGTTCTACTGTGAAGGGGATCTGCCCCAAGATTTCTTTAACAACATCTTTTCCTGCTGCCGCCGCTGTCATCTCTACACCGCCTCAATATTCCAGGTCAGACGCGGACGAATGGGACCCAGACGAGGTTCCGGCCAATGCATACCGGGCGCTCCTGCCGCGTCTATATTAAAAGTAAGGGCCTGCTCATCTTGAAAATATCGTCTAACACGGAACGTACTCGCGTTTATAGCCAGCATAAACCGGCCTTCGTTCAATAATTCCGCCGGGATTGTGCACCGGCTGATGTAATGGCCCGCTTTACGTACGGAGAATTCATCGTACTGCTCGGGGCAATCCGTATCAAAGGATGTCATGATGTATTCGCCCCGCATGCTCAGCAAATAGATGCCCACTCGCAATCCGGTGATGGGAGCATCCAAATGATATTCAACTTCCACTTCCACCGGTTCAGTGGACCGTAACGTATCAACAATATCGCCACGAGGATTACGAACTCGTATGGCGATCGGTTTGAAAGGAGCCGCATCTGCCGGGATCTCGTCCGGCTGCCAGGTTCGTTGACCTTCCTGGGAAAAACCCGCTGAAAGGTAATAATCAACCGCCTGGGGTGTTGGAGCACGCATGGCAAGATGACCTTTTTCAATAACGATGGTCTCACCGGTCAATCTCAATATTGCCGACATATTATGACTGACAAACAGAACTGTCCTACCCTGGTGGGCCACATCACTCATTTTTCCCAGGCACTTCCGTTGGAATTCCGCGTCACCTACAGCAAGGACTTCGTCCACAACCAGAATTTCAGGCTCCAGATGGGCAGCAACGGCAAACGCCAGCCGCAGGTACATTCCGCTGGAATAGCGTTTTACGGGTGTATCAATGAACTGCTCTACTTCCGCAAAGGAAACGATCTCATCGAATTTGCGTTCAACTTCCGTATGTTTCATTCCTAAAATAGCGCCGTTCAGCGAAATATTCTCGCGTCCGGTCAATTCGGGGTGAAAACCTGTGCCTACTTCCAGTAGCGAGCCTACACGTCCATTGATCACAGCATTGCCTTCAGTCGGTTCAGTAACCCGGGATAACAATTTCAACAGGGTACTTTTCCCCGCCCCATTGCGACCGATAACACCCAGCACCTGGCCTTTCATTACATCGAATGAGACATCGCGTAAAGCCCAGAATTTGTTGTCAGTCCCATTCCCCGCGCCCAAACGTTTCGCCGGAGATGAGAAGGCTGTCGAGATGGATTCACGCAGGGTTGTGTACGCTGCCGGTCGCTGGCCGATGGTGTATTGTTTTCCAAGATTTTCAGCATGGATGGCTATATCGCTCATAACTACACCATATCGGCAAAACGCCGTTCCATTCTTCGGAAGTAATACAACCCGGTGATTAGCAACACGATCGAAATACCGGAAGAAACAGCCAGCATGCCAGTCGGCGCGCTGGTTGTTGAACCCAGAAGAGCCTAACGGAATCCTTCAACCACACCTGTCATTGGATTCAACGCGTACAATAAACGCCATTTTTCCGGCAGCAAACTGGCCGGGTACGCTATAGGGGTCAGGGTCATCCAAAACTGGGTAAGAAAAGGCAGAACATAACCGATGTCCCTGTAAAGGACATTCATTGCCGAGAGCCAGATACCCACACCCAACGCGGTGATCATCGCCAGCAGGACAAAGAGAGGAAGTGTCCAGATGGCATTGGTCGGGTAGATACCATAAAACAGCATCATGCCAAACAGTACTATGAATGCCAGCGCGAAATCCACCAACCCGGATAAGATTGAAGCCAGAGGCAGAATTAACCGGGGAAAATATACCTTGGTAATCATGTGGCTGCTTTGAACCAGTGAGTGAGCTGCGTCAGACAGGGCTTTGGAGAATAGTGTCCAGGGAAGCAAGGCTGTATAAGAAAAGATCGGGTACGGAACACCATCCGAAGGAACCTTGGCCAGATTGCCGAAAAAAATACTGAAAACCACCATGGTGAGAAATGGCTGTAGGATAGCCCACGCCGCTCCCAGAGCTGTCTGTTTGTAGCGTACTTTTAGGTTTCGCCATGTCAGGAAATAGACCAGTTCCCGATAAACCCAGAGGTCTTTCAGGTTTAAAGCTGTCCACCCGCCGCTTGGTTTGATGACCACAGTGCGGGGTGCATCAGCTTTTATCAGGGCATTGCTATCAACGGTCATGTAGGATCACCGATCTTTATTTGATTCCATCTTTGTGGGCACGGAACCAATCGATTGTCCGACGTAAACCGTCTTCGAAGCTCATCTGTGCCCGGAAGCCAAAATACTCCCAGGCCCGCGTTGTATCCAGGCCGCGCCGTGGTTGACCGTTGGGCTTGCTGGTATCCCATAGTATTTTGCCCGTAAAGCCTGTCAGTTTGACAACCAAATTGACCAGATCTTTGATGGCAATCTCGTTTCCCGACCCCAGATTGACCGGTTCTGGTCCATTGTACGTTTCAGCCGCCATGAGGATTCCTTCTGCCGCGTCTTCTACATACAGGAATTCGCGCGTTGGTGAACCGTCGCCCCAGACTTCGATTGAGTCTGCGCCAGCTTCCTGGGCCTCCACACATTTCCGGATAAGCGCCGGAATGACATGCGAACTGTCCAATCGGAAGTTGTCGCGTGGACCGTATAAATTTACAGGGAGAAGATAAATTGAATTAAAACCATACTGCTGTCGATATGCCTGTGATTGGACCAACAGAAGTTTTTTCGCCAGACCATAGGGGGCATTTGTCTCTTCCGGATACCCATCCCAAAGACTCTCTTCCTTGAATGGGACCGGGGTAAATTTCGGGTAAGCGCAAATTGTTCCAAGGCATACAAATTTCCCAATTCTCCGCTTCCATGATTCATGGATGAGTTGCAATCCCATCATGGCATTCGAATAAACAAATTCAGCCGGATGCTCCCGGTTGGCTCCAATTCCACCTACCTGCGCAGCGAGATGGATCACCATATCCGGTTTACTGATATCAAGCATCCGACGAACATCATCCCCATTTACAAGATCGTACTCTTCAATGGTCGGGATAAATATCTCTTTCGCTTCACGTTCCTTCAACTTCTCAATGATGAACGAACCCAGAAAACCAGCTCCGCCGGTTACGCAAACCTTCTTTGATTTCCAAAAATCCTGGCTATCCCTTGATGTCATCCCTTTTGACTGTCTCCTTCCAGGTTATCAGTGTCAGTTGTATCGTACAACACAGATGTTTCGGTTTGTGGATCAAATCCGGCCGGCCATGCAACAAATATCTTCAATCCATTGATCGTAAGGCACGGTACATCACCTTCTGCAAGCACCTTTACTCCCTGTTCCGCACAGGTCAATTTGCAGACATCAGCCACATCACCTTCACCTATCAGGATAACCCGATCAAAACCGGCCTTGCGGACCTGATGTAAGGCCGCTTCCATCCGCTCCCGGACCAGCCGGTATAGTCGAAAGGAATTTTGAATATAGTCCATGGTCAGGTTTGCCCGGAGGGAGATTCCTTCCGGCGTGATGATGTAGCGCAATTTCCGCCGTTCCGCATGGCGGACCTTGACATACCCTTTAGCCACCAACCGTTTGAGATGCCAGTTGACT
>JAAYYW010000101.1 GCA_012515195.1 Leptolinea sp. | reverse complement strand
GGTTGAGAATTCAAGAAAACAGGGTGAGTATTTAAAGAATGGACTTTTCAAGCTTATGGAAGCACATCCCATAATAGGAGATGTCCGTGGTTTGGGTTTAATGGTTGGATTCGAATTTGTAAGTGATCAAAAAAGCCGGGAGCCATTCCCACCTAAACAAAAAGTATCATCATTATTTGAAAAAGCTGCTTTGAATAACGGTTTGATCACGTATGCTTGCACAGGTTCTCTGGATGGTGTAATGGGAGATATGATCCTTCTGGCACCACCTTTATCAATCACAAAAGAACAAATTGACGATTTGCTGTCGATCATCGACTATTCTATTAAAGAAGTAGAGATTCTTGTAATGGATTGACCTGAAACATCTATTTTATAGTCACGACCTCTGTTGACATGCATACCGACTGGCATGGTAAAATTTTGCGCCAATATCTTATACAAGAATGAAGATCAACCATGACCTACTCTGAAACTATTGCATCATCCCTAAAAGTAAAACCTTCCCAGGTGGAAGCGACAATAAAACTTCTTGATGAAGGTAATACTGTCCCCTTCATTGCCCGATACCGTAAAGAAATGACCGGGACACTGGACGATGAACAGGTTCGCATTATCGCCGATGATGTTACCCGCTTGCGCGCTATTGATGAGAGACGTGCGGCAATTTTGAAATCCATAGATGAACAGGGAAAACTGACCGCGGAACTCAAATTGAGCATTGATGATGCGGAAACAATGACAGCGCTCGAAGATTTGTACGCACCATATAAACCGAAACGAAGAACGCGTGCAATGGTAGCCCGGGAAAAAGGACTGCAAGGTCTGGCCGATTTGATTTTGGATCAAACGAATACAGACCGGGCGATTGAGGACGTAGTCTCTGAATCATATCTCAATGAACAGGTGACTTCAATAGAAGAAGCTCTCCAGGGTGCTCGTGATATTGTCGCTGAAACAATTAACGACAACGCGAATGTTCGTCAGGGAACCCGGGAAAAAGCTTTGAAATTCGCAAGAATTTCCGCAGAAAAAGTGGAAGAAGTTATTGATGAAAAGCAGGTTTACGAGTCATATTACAGTTTTGAAGGACGGGTTGACCGTCTTCAACCTCACCAGATTTTAGCGATAAACCGTGGTGAGAAAGAGGGTGTTTTAAAAGTCAAAGTTGTAGTGGATGAACGTGATTGGCGGACATCCATATATGATGAATACCAGGAAGATCTTTACTCGCCATTCTCAGACCAGCTAACTCTTTCCATATTAGATGCTGCTGAGCGTTTGTTGCTTCCAGCTATTGAACGTGATGTACGAAGAGAATTAAGCGAGAAAGCTGATGGACATGCCATAAATGTGTTCGCCACAAATCTACGGGCATTGCTTTCCCTTCCTCCCCTCGCCGGACAGACTGTTCTTGGAATTGATCCGGGGATTCGCACTGGTTGTAAAGTAGCAGTTGTTGACCCTACAGGCAAACTATTGGATACAGGAACAATATATCCGCATCAACCCAGGAATGACTGGGAAGGTTCATTAGCCACTTTGGAAGAAATGGTCAACAGACATCATGTTACGTTGATCACTATCGGCAATGGCACGGCATCACGAGAGACAGAGAAACTGGTTGCCGATCTTACCCGTGGTACTCCCAGTGTAAAATACCTGATAGTCAACGAAGCAGGTGCTTCTGTTTATTCAGCCTCACCAATAGCCCGGCAAGAGTTTCCCAATCTGGATGTTTCCATCCGCGGCGCAGTCTCAATTGCCCGCCGTGCCCAGGATCCATTGGCTGAGTTGGTAAAGATTGATCCCAAATCTATTGGAGTAGGTCTGTACCAACACGATGTGGATCAGGCTGCGTTAAGCCACTCTTTGGATGGTGTAGTTGAATCGGTGGTAAATAGTGTTGGTGTGGATATCAACACTGCCTCCGCGGCACTTTTAACGCATGTAGCCGGTGTTGGACCCAAGCTGGCTACCAGTATTGTCACCTATCGTGATTCAAATGGTGCGTTCAAATCGCGAGACGAACTCCACAAAGTATCCGGACTTGGTCCCAAAGCCTTTGAGCAATCGGCTGGTTTCTTGCGAATTCGCGAAGGGAATAATCCACTCGACAGCTCTGCGATCCACCCAGAATCATACTCTGTAGCGGAAGCCGTGCTTAACCGGGCTGGATTGAGCGTATCCGCATCTTTGGACGAACGAAAAACTGCCCTGGATTCGCTTTCCGCATCAACTTCCATCGAAACCCTTGCAAAGGAATTGGGGTGTGGTGTACCTACATTAAGAGACATTCTGGAGCAACTGGTTCGTCCTGGGCGCGATCCTCGAACGGATGCCCCCACACCTATTCTCAGAACAGATGTTTTGAGAATGGAAGATCTGATGTCAGGTATGACCCTGATGGGAACTGTACGAAACGTGGTTGATTTTGGTGCGTTTGTGGATATTGGTGTGAAGCAAGATGGACTACTTCATAAAACACAGATACCATTCGGAACTGTGTTGAAAGTAGGTGACATAATAAATGTGGAAATTCTACGGATTGAAACCGAACGGGGACGCATCAGTCTTGGTTGGGTAAAAGAATAGAATAAACAATTTTCTTTCTGAAAAATGAAACGATGTACAGCCTTTTTAGCTGCCAGATTATGCGAATAGCAGAAAGATACAAGATTTAGAAAGTTTTAGGAAATCAAAACGAGATGGTTCTTTTACACCATCCCGTTTTGATTTGTTGGAAGAAACCGGTGAAATTTGATCAGTCGATTTCTTCTATGTGAACTCTCAGGGTGAACTGACCATAGAGGTTATTCTCTTCCAGGGTGAATTCAGCAGGTAAAGGTTCCTCCGAACTGATCGTCCTTGATTGGTTGAACAGTCTTTCGTCAATGCCCATGAGTTTTTCGTCTCTAATACTTGCGCCGAAAGTCAGATCATCACCCTCATCGAGAGCAATTAGCAGGAAATCCAGACCTGGCGCTCTTGCATCGATACAACCATCACCAATACAGGAACCGGCTTCAGTATTGATGCTATGGAATATATCGATAATACTGTAACTTCCGTTGTGGATCTGAAATCCTTCGCATCCAAACCAGGGGAACCATGAACACTCACCGCCATCGAAATCCAGAGATTCCATGTCTATACCATTGGCCCAGAATGAACCATAGATTGGTCCACGGCCATCCATGTCGCTGTCAAAAGTTCTTAGGCTAGTCACTCCAAATTCTTCAAATGAAACTTTGACCTGACGAGGACATTCTTCCCCTTCAAAATAAGCCGGATTGCTGTGTGGTGATTCACGGTAGGTTAACCCTTCGCGTTGGTAGGCAACCAATGTATATTCATTGCGCTCTCCACAATCTGGCATATAACTTCGTAGATTTAATCTATGCGCATGAGAGTTATGGATCGTTTCACGGTAATGACCATTAACATACAACTTGAAGCCGGTTATATCATCCCTTTCGCCTGTCCAATCCCAACCGAGATAATGTACGGTGTGGAAGAAAAGATCCTCATCATATTGGCGCAGGATAGGCGGGGGAAAAGCGGCATCATCGCATGTTCGGTGACAAAGCCGGAAGGAGGCATTAAATGTATGGCCCGGATCTCCACGCTCAGGCGCGGTTGCGCCTGATAATTCTTCGATCACATGTCCATCCCACTGGGATTCATTGTAAGTCCGGGTAAAGGAACCAAGGTTGTATGATTCTGCAATGCCTCTTGTCCCGACACACTCCACACGCAATTCGAGAGGGTCACCCAGTACAACACCCAAAGAGAGGCTGTTATCTCCACCCATTAATTCACCAATGTCCCACGCATGTATGCCGATGCTGTTAAACGGACCGTAGCGTCGCATATCTCTTCCTACTACTCCGGCATAGCAATAGATCTCATCGTAATCTTGCGTGACAGAAAAACTCAGAGCCTCGAGACGAACAAGGTCTACCGCTTCATCACTGCCCATATCACCAAAGACAGAATCATCACCGGGTACTCCTTCATCATCGTCCCCACCTTCTTCGGGAGGTTCAACACCACTTCCACCCGCATCAGGGCAGCCATCAATGGTACCAGGTTCGGCTGGACATACATCTTCAGAGTCAATGAAGCCGTCTCCATCAACATCAGGGCAACCGCCGCTTTCCGGTAAACCCCATTCATGAGGACAGGCATCATCAGGGTCAAGAACGGTATCGCCATCCGCATCACCCGCAATGGGACATCCATCCTCCCCAAATCCCGGTTCTTCGGGACAGGCATCGGTAATATCAGGCAACCGGTCACCATCGGTATCAATACATCCATCCGCGAGGGGAGATCCGGGTTCGTCCGGACAGGCGTCTGCTACATCGCTTGTCCCATCCCCGTCCCGATCATCTTCCGATGGGGCCGGACAACCATCCTCCGGTAAGCCGGCTTCATCCGGGCAAACATCAACTGTGTCGGCAATACCATCCGAATCTCTATCCGGGCAGCCATTCGCCGCAGCACTACCTGCCTCATTCGGACAGGCATCTGTTGTGTCAGAGACTCCGTCGTCATCTGCGTCATCCAGTGAACGTGCTTCGATTGTGATCGATGTCTGCGAAGAAGCATTTTGACTGTTCACGGCCCGGGCGATCAAAGTATGCGATCCTGCAGGTGGATTAATGTTTGTCAACATGGGAAATGGATTGCTTCCGCCAGGCAGGGTGCTGGACTGAGTTTCAATGAGTTGCCCATCCATCCAGAGTTCTAGTCGGGAAATTTTGTGTTCATCTTTGGCTAGAATTCTGACATCCAAAGGTTCGCCGGCATTTACCCTTTCACCATCCATAGGGGTTCGAAAGTAAATTTCGGACTGGGAAGCAGCGTTGCCATTGATGTATACATATCCTCCGAGGATGACGATCACGACAAAGAGTACAAGGACTCCCATACAACCCAGGGCGATAATTCCTTTACCCAAACCTCCCTGAGTGAGATTTTTCATGAATGATTGTGAATCAGATCTTGCGTTCATTTTTATCTCTCCTGTGTAAACCGTTCAGCGTGTTCAATCAATATTTATCGAGAATGTGGCCGGCGAAGACCAGGCGCTATAATTACCAGCTTCATCTTTCGCGCGAACCATCCAGCGATAAATTCCACCGCATTGAACATTCGCGTTCACCTGTTTGTCATTGATTGGACCGTACCCACTGGCCGGCTGCCAAACACCTTTCTTGACCATGATTTCCAGCTTCACGTAGTACATGATACTTCCGCCGGAATTATCCTTTGAGGGTGCCCAAGCTAGCGTTTGAGAGGAACGGCATGACAAAGTGGATCCGCTCTTCGGAACACCTGGAACAGGAACTGAAGGAGGTGTCTGATCTACAACAGGCTCTGGTTCTTCTATAGGTTCCTGTACTGGTTCTTCTGGAGGAACATCCGTGGTGCAACTACCTGATACGCCGATTTCCACAGTGTGTGTTTTTTCAGTACCATCAAGGTCAATAACACGCAGACTGAAACGCTGTGTAGAACATAGACAATCCTGATATGAGCCTACAAACGGTTGATCAATCCCCCCGAAGATAACACGCTGAGCGTTTTGAACTGCCCAGTACATAGTAGTGCATTCGCCTGCTTTAATCTGATTTGGCTTAGCATAGAAGCTAACCACGCTTCCGGGCGGCAATGTAGGTGTTAGAGTGATATCAGGTACAACGGGGATGAATGTGGTTGGGGTATACGTAATTACTGGTGTGGGACTAATGTCTATTGTGGGGCTGATGATCGGTGTTGCACTGATAACCGGAATTTCAGCCACCAGTTTGGTTACACTTAGGACATTAACCGTAACAGATGCTGATTGGGCTGGCTTACCTTGGGCATCATATCCCTGTACTTGAAGTGTATAAACTCCAGGATCGTTTGGAATCCATTCCTGATCCATGGAAACAAAATCCGAGCTACCTTGTTTTGGAATATCTCTTCGATATGGTTCACCATTTACTGATAAAACCACCTCGGCAACACCACCTTGAGCAAAAACATGTGACCGTACTTTAACTGTGTCTCCACGTGAAAGTGCAGCACTATTTCCGGGGCTGTCGATCCAGGTATGTGGTCCGGATTCGTTCTCTGCTGTACATGAGGTTATTAAGAACAAAAGGGTGAGCAGCAGAATATAAACCGCCTTCTTAACAACGACTTTCTGATTTCTGTTCATATCTTCCTCCAATTTATGGCTTTTTCTTTTCCATCCATTTACAGACAAATTCCAGATCCAAGGCGTCTTTAGGGATGAATGCTTCTGCACCGGTTTCTTCTGCTAATTGACTGAATAAGTCTGCACTATCATGATGAGCACTTACCAGGAATATTCGAATACCCTTGGCTGCATCTTTCAATCTCTTAGCACCAACAAGTCCGCTTTCACCGGGAAGCATTACATCAACTACAGCAATGTCCGGTTTTTTATTTCTTGCTATTTGTTCGCCGCTGATTAAGTCCCTTGCTTCTCCGACCACAGTCATACCAGCGAATAAAAGAAGATTTTTTAGTTGTCGGCGAAAAACAGGTTGATCGTCAATTATCAGAACACTGGTCATAGGAAATTTCCTGCCAAAGATGGATGGATGCCCAGAACCATAGTAACAATAGCGACGAGGATGTTCATCGTAGTGGAGTACCGCTTTTGTACTATTTTCAGAAAAATAAAACCGGTACTACAGTACCGGTTTCACGCTGCATTTCAATTACTCTATGTTGAAATCTTTTCTAATAATATGAGTCCCTGATTGGGTCCTAATTCAACAAATGAAGTTTGCCTGTAATCAATGGTCCATTCAGAAATATTTGCATCAACAGGAATAATTCCACCCCCAAACGGTAGTGCCTGATAATACTCCTGAAACAACTCTATCGACCTCGTTTCATTGGATGGATTTACAATGACAATTCCATTACTATATTTTCGGACATACACATTCCAATCCGAACGATAAAGCGAACTAATTGACTGTGGACTGTCACCTATCGGTTTCCCTATCGGAATTTCGTACTCAGGGAACCATTCTGGTAATGACGAGTATTCCATATTGATAAAAGTATGCTCACCTTTAATTAACAAATAATTGCTAAGAACAAAAAGGCGGTCATTTGTATTTCTGGGATCAATGTATTGCTGCAGAATTATGTTCTTTTTTGAATTGGTCAGTCTGAGAATTCTATTCAATTGTAAATGCCAGTCTTGTTCAGAGAAATCGAAATACTCTCCGTCGGCCCATCGGGAAAAACCCTCAACAAAAATACCATCGGAAGAAGAGTAGTCTGTTTTATCCCGACTGGTTATCCATTCTCCCACGTTCACAACGATGTGATATTTTTCCAATTCACCTGTCTGAGAAAATGACAGAAAGTCTTCAATTTTGTTAGCCCACTCCTTTTCAAATTCCATGTTCAAATCAGGAAGTTGCGGGGAAAAACTTTCACCTCCGAAATAATTGGGGGGTGAAATGCTGTCAACAAATACACCATCAGCCTGATTGGATATGATCTGCCGAAGGACTTCTTTGTACCAATATTGGCGCCAATCAGGGTTGGAAATATCCATCAAATACCAGCCCCATTCACAGCTGAAAACTTTTTTACCGTTAAATTTATAAAACCATTCATCCAGTGGATTCTCCGGGAATTCTCGAACCCATCTTTCTCCTTCTATCAACTCGATCCAATTTCCATCTGGAGCGCAGTTTTCGCCTACGGCTTGATACCCCAGCCCGGTACCAAGGCGGTAATTCAACAGGACAAAATCAGGGTTATACGCGCGCAACCTTCGGGTATCTGATGCGAATATTTTTTGGGTTCCAGCATAGTGAGTTGCCGCAAACTTAAATTGGTCCTCACTCATCTCCCATGTTGCCAATTGGTCATTAAAAACATGAATACCAGAAGAGGTATCTGGAAATTGGTGGATTACTATCTCTTTTTCATCGAGCGTCTTATCGGTGTCGCGTGCAGATATGGAGTATCCCGCAACTGGTGATTCCTCGTTGATTATGAATAATTTCGCTAATAATGTATATATTACAAAGAAAGAGAGAATGAACAAACCAGAGAGAAGAAAGAAACCTTTTCTGGATAATTTTTTTAAAGATGTTTTCTCAGAGAAGTGCGTATTGTGAGTTGGGATGCTGCTATTATCCATTATGGATCCTATTTCCTTCCCAGACTACACGCACAATCGTTCCTTTTTGCGGCAATGATTCAACGGCCCACTCTCCACCAATCAGATTGATCCGTTCTCTCATTCCTGCAAGGCCGAAGTGGCTATGAGCTGTTAATCCCTGAAGAGTGTCCGGCGGTTCAAACCCTACTCCATCATCTTCAATTGTCATTACCAACCTGGCATCATCCAAAGATAAATTGATAATCACTAATTTGGCTCTGGCATGTTTGGAAATGTTTGATAAAGCTTCCTGTGCCACACGATAAATATTTACCGTTACTTCCCCGGGTAGTTGTCTGGTTTTTGAATCATCGCAGAGATCAAGTTTAACTTTTATGCCTGCCTGCTTAGACCATTCAATTGCAAGTGAATGCAGCGCGGAACTTAATCCCAGTGCATCCAACATCGGTGGTCGAAGATCAGCACAAATTTGGCGCAACTCATCAGATAATTGTCGAATTTCTGCGCGCATATCACTAAGCGATTGTCTTGTAGCTTCTTCCAAACCCTCTTGTCGTAATAAAAGACCAACCTGGATGTTCATACCTACCAGTGCCTGAATCGGACTATCATGAAGGTCTCTAGCCAGGCGTGATCTTTCTTCTTCTCTTGATCGCAATAATTGTCGTTGCGTGTGGGAGAGAATTTCTCGACTGGTTCGTATTTCATTCAACTGATATTCAAGGGCTTCAATAGCGAGTGCATTGTTCAAGGCGATCTCTGCCTGTTGTGCCAATGTGTTCAAAATTCGATGGTCTATGGCAGACAGGTCATCCCCATCTGAGTGGGAAGTTACGGTCCAAATAGCAGGTATGTCAGTTTTGAAAAGATAACGAAATGATGAAGTTTCCATGGACTGATGCGAGGTAAATGGTTCTTCTTTATTTCCTATCCAAAGAATGGAATCTGACAGCCTCATCATACGTGGAACCTGAATGGTTAATACAATCCTGATCTGATTCCTTGTAGTAGATCTTGCGAGTGCGTTGCTGATTGTTTCAACCACATTGGGAAAATCGTACCACCCTCCATAAACCATTCGGTCAACAAACCTTTGCGCATGCGATCTGAGCCAATCAAATGTCCATCCTATCCAAATGGTTAAGGAAAAAATGATCACAAGTTGTGTAAAGAGGTTGGATGGGATAAATCGGTAGAAAAAACCATAAGGGATAAGGTAGATTGCAAATATTCCCATCGAGAGCAATATATAAACAAGTGTCCGGTTGATCAACCGATCTATGCCATACAAATTAAAATAAAGTGTTGAAAAGAGATACCCAATAGGAGCCAGCACAAAGAAAAGACAGGCTATCCAACCTGGGAGGTAGATATGTGAGCCAAAAGACCTCGGAATTAGATAAAAAAGAATAAATGGCGTTGCGGCAGTCAAAAGGCAGAATAATGCCACTCGAACTCGCCGACGGGAATCTGGTGAACCATGGTATTGATATGAATAAGCCAGGAAAACAAAAGCCAGAGAGAATAAGAGAGTGGTGTATGTGATTACTGCTTTCTGCCCCCAACTTCTTCCTGTGATCCAACCCCATGTAATTATGAGTAAAGTTCCAAATATTGCAATTCGCAGGGATAGTCGTTGAGCTTTCTTTCCCAAGCGAATTGGATGAGAAAGGGTTAAATTCAAAAAGATCGGAGCTATAAGAATAGCCGCAATTTTCGTGACAATTTGCATTCCAACCGGGTAATTCCATTCTATTTGAAGTGATAGAGGTAAAAGAATCGCAGCTGGTATTATTTGGAATAGGAGGAAAACCAATTGAATCTCTTCATTCCAAAATTTTCTTATAAGTAAATATCCCCCGATCATCCAAAAAATCAGCGCCATGATGGAAGAACCGGTTAATACAAATACATTCATTTGGAGAAGTCGAACACTTTTTAGAGGGACTTCAAGGGTAGTACCTCTCCTTTCAACCAGGAAAATGTGAGTATGACCAATCTGTGGGGAACTCCATCTATTGAAAGTCACATCGTCTATCGAAAGGATAACATCGCCGGCAATTATCCCTGCCTTGTCGGCTTCTCCACCAGCAAAAACGCTTGATATCGTGGAGGAGCCTGGGTGATCCAAAAACAAATCCAATGTGGGTGTTGACCATTGGTATAAGAAGTTAACCCCAACCAGAACTGGAACAAGAAATAAAAGAAGAATTAGGCAAAAACCAGTTATAACCCGGCTAACAAGTTTCCCGGTTTTCATGTCATATTCTCTTTTCAGGATACTCTGGCTATTCCGTGGTGTAATGCGTACAACATGGCTTCTGTTCGGGTATTTAATCCGAGTTTTCCATAAATTGTACTGATGTGGTTTTGTACAGTTCGCTTTGTGAGAGTCAGTCTCTTGGCGATGTCCGAATTATCCAACCCCTCTCCTAGCAAGCATAGGATTTCTTTTTCGCGTGGGGTTAACTCTTCATCAGTACAGCTATCTACTTCATGTTGGGAATTGTGATGGTTCCCCTGGATGGCTTGTTGAATAACTTCCCCTGCGACAGAAGGACTAAGCCAACTCTTACCTGATGCTGCAGAACGAATTGCATTAGCCAATGTTTCTAGTGCCTCATCTTTTAAAACATAACCAATTGCACCATTTCGTAATAAATTAAATATTATTTGCGGATCTTTGTGCGCAGTCAATATCAACACTGCGGTGGAACAATCTGGATTGCATTTCAGCGATGCCGCAACTTCTATTCCACTTCTATCCGGCAGCTCGACATCGAGTACGAGAACATTGGGATTAAGGCGTGTAACCAGGTCAAGGGCTTCAACACCATTTTCGCCCTCTCCGATAATTTCTATATCATCAGTACAGGCCAGAATAGATCGCATACCAGCTCGTACTATTGGATGGTCGTCGACAATGACAACTTTGATCATTTTGTCTGGAAAATGAAATTGAGGGATTTATTCATAACTATTGTAGCGAAATATGGAGAATGTGTTTTGGGTTAACTTGAAATGGTACTGGTTTATTGTTTTTTTTATTTGCGAAACGATAAACCAAGATTATCGTATATCTTTTATAGAATAGTTAGATATAGAGGAAAAAGTTTTATGGACCAACCAGAGATCAAAGTCCCGATAATGAATTTCCCATTAATTAATACTAATTCAGATGTTGTGGGATCGTTTACTGAAATGACCGAGGGTTTTTTAAACGAATGTACGAATATTTGGTGGGAAGACCAAAACAGCGGAGCCACTTTCCAAAATGAATATTCGCATTCTCATCAAAAATCAAATGAAATCCTACTGGACAACATGACCACTTCACTACTCAAGCACTGCAACCAAATCCCTGTCAGTGAAGGTGAGAGAAAGCGCTGGAAGCAGGATTTTTTCCCAGGTATTATAGAAACGGCCGTTGAAATCTTTAATTTTAAATCTGAGCATATAGAGTTTATTGAATCAAGAGGGTTCATTGACGCGATGGAAGACTTTTGTCGACAAGCGCGAAAGTTCGATCCTCAGATAACCGGGGATGATCTTTACCAGGCTGGGCGAAATATCGTTACAGCTAATTTGATTCAGGTATTACTTGGCTTACCCGTTCGCGTAACCCCATCCCTATTTGCCTACTCCATGTTATATCCATATACGGATAACTATTTGGATGATAATTCTATTCCACATGAAAAGAGAATTGGTTTTAACCGAAGATTTTTAGACAGGTTGAAAGGGAATGCGATTGAGATTTCCAATTCGCACGAGGATTCAATATCGCGGTTGATAGGTATGATCGAAAGTGAATGGGATAGGGATAAATATCCTGAGATTTATGAGAGCCTTCTTTCTATTTACCAGGCCCAATGTCTAAGTATGAGACTTGTATCCGCTGGTTTATCGCCTTATGAGCGAGATGTGCTGGGAATTAGTTTCCTTAAAGGTGGAACCTCCGTTATGACGGATGGTTATCTGGCGGCAGGTACATTGACAAAAAAACAGGCAAGAGCGTTATTTAGATTTGGTGCTTTTACCCAGTTGATGGATGATATGGAAGATATTCGGGATGATGCGAATGACCAGCGCGCCAGCCTATTTACCTTAACAACGCGAAGTTGGCAATTGGATGGGCTTTTTGAACGGTTCTGTAACTTCGGCAAGTTAGTCATAACAAATTTAAACGCTTTTCAGGGGGAGGATGTCCCCCTAATTTCGGACTTGATGCGCACATGTATTGATCCTATTTTGTTAAACATGGCAGCTCAATCACAAGATTTTTTCAGCCATGGCTACATTCGCGCATTAGAAACTCATATGCCAGTCAGTTTTACCTGTGTCAACCGGCAAAGAAGTAAACTGTCCCGACATAAGCTTAATGCCAACGCATTAATGGAAGTTTTCCTTCTGTAAAGCTCACTGACATGAGGATGGCTTCGCAGGTGAAATCTGGGCGATAGTATTACTCTTCTAGTAGAACAGCTCCTGCAAGCTGCGGGTCAAACCCTTCCGGCCAGACCGTCCCCTGCCAGGATTTTTCAGAATAATATTCCACCCCTTCAATATTGGCACCGTTCAATATGGCACCACTCAGATCAGTGTTACGCAAACTGACAGAATCAAGATTGGCGCCGGAAAGATCGGCGTCAATTAAACAGGCATGGTCTAATTTCGCACCGCTGAGTTCAGAATAACTCAGAATGGCATCATCCAAGCGCGCGTACATAAGATTTGCACCTTCCAGATTGCTTCCAGTAAGCTTTGCGTCAAACAAAATGGCTTTTTTCAGGTTCGCGCACCAGAGGTTGGCATTTTGAAGGTTCGCACAAATAAGAAATGACCCGACCAAGTTGCATTCGATCAACTTGGCACCACGCAGATTAGCCATGGAAAATGGCGCATCGCGTAGATTGGTTCTCCAGAAAAGCGCGTTTGTCCAATCCACACCCCGGATGTTTGAACCCTGAAGCTTTGCTCCTGAGAGAACGGCATTTTCAAAACAGGCCCCTTCCAGATCTGCTGCTTGTAGATCCGCCTGTATCAGGCAGGCGTCTTCCAGATTGGCTCCTCGAAGATCGGCCCGATACAGATTCAGTTTTTTTAGATTAGCTCCAGAAAGGTCCCTGTTACTAAGATCAACAGGACCGGGTCGATTAACAATGGCATGTAGTTCGGATTCGGAAAACTCCACTCAAACTCTCCCAGTTAAGTGTCGGTTATCTGATGATCGGGATTTTGTTTTTATGTCCACCCTCAGATCAACCTTCTTTTAATTATACCTAAATCGAATGTTATCAAAATACCGGAAAAGGCTTTCGGCCTCAGAATTGCCCTTTACACAAAATCTGGATTTGACCATTAACCCAAATTTCAGATCATGTTTACCTGGATACCGGTCATTCAGTAGAATCTGTTGATCCAGTCTTGGTTGTGGACTGTCATCGGTGGTCTCAAAGACCATTTCCCCATCGATAAATACAATCGCGCTGGTATTGATAACATCACCGCGAAACGCCTGTGATACGACGGGAGGTTGAAAGACCATATCAAACATGATTTCATCCACGTCTGTCAAATCGACCGATTGATTGACGCTGGTTCGCATTCCGGGAGTCAAACAGTATTCATATACAGAATTTCCAAAAAGCTGAAACCTGTAGCTCCTCTTTCCTTCGCTGGACCATTTATCAGAAAAATCTCCAAGTATGTGGTCGTCGCCGATTTTCAGCCGCCATGATGAATCATCTTCAAATCCAGCGTTCATCATCACCTCCGGGTCAACCGGTGAGATGGTGGATGGATTTTCAATTGAAACAGGCACTACTGGAAGCGTGTTCAACAGAACAGGCGTTTCACCGGGTTCCATCGATGTGGGTTGGGTGTCTGTGGCAGCCGGTGCATCGGGGTTTTCTGTAGGAGTGTTGGCTGAATTAGGGGCTTCAGGTTGCTCAGCCACAACTCTGGTGTTCGACGAGGGGTTATTTCCGGGCCGGTTGGAGAAGGCATAAATTCCCCCCACGATCATAAACGCGAGGGCTACCGGTATGCCAAATTTATACAAGTTCTTCAGGTCAACAATTCTCTTCGATTTATGCTTAAATTCTGGACCAGAAACCGGTGACGGCGGTTCCGGTTCCGGATTGGTGATCTCGGTTGGCTCTGTGGAAATCAATGCAACCGGATCAGGATGCTGAAAAGGTACATTCCGACCGGATTGTTCCAGTTTACGCCTCTCTTCGATGATGGGACGCGTATTCTCACGGCTTTTTTGCCGGATCAGTTCTTCCTTTTTGAGCCGTTCCCATTCTTCCTGTTCCCGCCTCTTTTTTGCCTGAATTTCCATCTGTGCCAGTTCTTCGGCATCAAGCTCCTTAACCAATTCAAGCGCAAGGTCACTTGCATTTTGAGGACGTTTTCCTGGTTGGTCCGATATCATTCTTACAAGCAACTCATCTAATGTGAGTCTTATGCCAGGGACAAAATCACTTGCGCGAGCCCGTGGACCCGCCGATATCAATGTCTTGCCTGTTAACATTTCAAACAGGATTGCTCCAAGCGAATAAATATCTGAAGAAGGTTGAAGGAGATCTAGGGAAAGAAGTTGTTCCGGGCTCATATACCCATGTGTTTGTGGTCTGGGGATAGGCATACCCGTTGTTGTCGACGAAAAAAGATTCCCCGGAATCTGGCTCAAACCAAGATCACAAAGGCAGGAATTGTGTCTTTGGGTAAAAAGAATGTTTGTTGGTTTCACATTCCGGTG
>JAAYYW010000100.1 GCA_012515195.1 Leptolinea sp. | reverse complement strand
TTGTTCATAATCATCAGGCTTTGCACTTCGAATTGATTCAAGCCGGTCAGCGACGTGCGGTATTCGTCAACGAGAGCAATTCCTCCACCACGGCCGCTTTCGGAATAGACCGGTATCCCGGCCAGTGACAGGGCATCCACATCCCGCAGGATTTGACGGCGAGACACTTCAAGCTCACCGGCCAGTTCGCCGGCGGTCATTTTGCCACGGGTTTGCAACAGCAGGATGATGGAGAGTAACCGGTCGGCTCGCAATGAAAATTCATTCCTTTATGGTGACACAAGATGTCACCTTTTGTGTTTAAGATGAGACTATATCATAAAACGGAAAGGTAATTGAAATGAGCCCTACAGAAGCAGGATATCTGGAAATCGATGGTGGGCGGTTGTACTACGAATCAGCCGGTGACGGCACCCCGGTGGTGTTATCGCACGCAGGATTTCTGGACAGCCGGATGTTTGATGAAATCTGGGAGCCGCTGGCCGCGGGGTATCGGGTCATACGGTATGACATGCGCGGCTTTGGAAAATCTGACCCTGTGGCAGGCCCGGTCTGCCGGCGCGATGACCTGGCACGCCTCCTGGATCACCTCGGCATTACGCAGGCACACCTGGTAGGGTGCTCCATCGGCGGGGAACTTTGCCTTGACCTGGCACTGGAACATCCCGGCCTGGCAAAGTCGATCACTCTGGTCAATTCAACCCCGGGCGGGTTTGACATGCAGGGAGAGCCGCCCCGATATTTGTTTGAGATGTTCGACGCAGTGCAAAACGGTGACGTGGTTCGCGCCAGTGAGCTCCAGATCTGCATCTGGCTTGATGGCATGTACCGCGAACCTGACCAGGTGAATGAAGGGTTGCGAAAAAAAGCTCTGGAAATGAACCGCCTTCCGGTAGAGCGTAAAACGTTCTTCATCGCTGATATGCAGCCGGCAAACCCTTTGACCCCGCCAGCGGTCACCCGGTTGCAAGAGGTTAAATGCCCGGCGTTGATCATGGCCGGCTCACTGGATCACCCGGAAGTTCTGCGGGCTGCCAGCGAAATGGCAGAGCACATACCGGCTGCGAAGCAGGTCATCATGGATGGCTGCGCGCACGTCCCTTTGTTTGAACAGCCTGATGTTTTTCTCTCACATTTGCAAAATTTTCTGCCGTAATTTTCTGCCAGGTTGGTTGGCTGACCCCGCCACGGTCAGTCAACCAACACGATCGGGGGGAGTGGAATGGTACAAACAGGTGAGATTTCCTGGTTTTGCGTCTACAATGATTCGGAAAAACGTAACGCGATCGGTTCTGGATGAGATTTTTGTAATTGGTTACCTGTGAGTCAGGCTTGGAGATGATGAATGACGGAAAAACGGGAATTATCGGTGGAACAGGGCAAAGAATTGCTCAAAATATTGAATAACCGTTTTAAGAAGAACATGACCCGGCATCCCGGTCTCGTTTGGGCGGATGTACAGGCCCGGTTGGAAGCCAACCCGGCAAAGCTCTGGTCCCTCCATGAAATGGAACGCACCGGCGGCGAGCCGGATGTCGTCAGCCACAACGAAGCGACCGGTGAGTACATCTTTTTTGACTGCTCGCCCGAAACACCCGCCGGCCGCCGCAACCTGTGTTACGACCGGGCCGCGTTGGATGCCCGCAGGGAACATAAACCTGCCAATAACGCGATGGACGTTGCCGGGGACATGGGCATCGATATCCTAACCGAAGAGCAATACAGGGAATTACAAAACCTCGGGGAGTTCGACACAAAAACCTCAAGCTGGCTGCTCACGCCGCCGGGGATCCGCTCACGAGGCGGGGCCATCTTTGGCGACCGGCGTTACGACCATGTGTTCATCTACCACAACGGCGCGGATTCTTACTACGGCGCGCGGGGATTCCGTGGAATGCTGCGGATATAACCCCGTGAGGCATTAAAGGTCAGCGAGCTGCCAGTTGATGGGCGGCAGCCCGGCGGATTGCAGGGCGGTATTGGTCTGCGAGAAATGCGCGCAACCGAAAAATCCGCGCGACGCGGACAACGGTGACGGGTGCGGGGCTTTCAAAACAGTGTGCCGGCTGGTATCGATCCCTTCAGCTTTACGCTGGGCATAACTGCCCCACAGCAAAAAGACCACCCTCCGGTTAACTTCGTTGACGGCACGCAGCACAGCATCGGTGAAATTTTCCCAACCCTTGCCCTGATGTGAGTTCGCCTGGTGCGCACGCACAGTCAAAACGGCATTGAGCAGCAGTACCCCCTGCTCCGCCCAGGGAATCAGGCAGCCGTGGTTCGGCACGCGGAATTGCACATCATTGCGCAGTTCCTTGTATACATTCTGTAATGACGGCGGCGCGGGGACGCCCGGACGTACAGAAAAAGCCAGCCCGTGCGCCTGGTTTTCGTCATGGTACGGGTCCTGCCCGATGATCACCACCCGCACCTGCTCGAATGGGGTGTAACGCAGCGCATTGAACACATCCGGTCCCGGCGGGTAGACCCGGTACTTTTTCCGTTCTTCGCTGACAAAGCGGTACAGCTGCTGGTAGTAGGGCTGGTCGGTTTCAGCGACCAACGCGGGAAGCCAGCTCTCGGGGATGGGCATGATCGGCTCCTCGATTGTGTTGGGTAATTCCTTGTCTGTGACAGTTTAGATTTTACACCCTTGCCACAGGAAACCTTTTTTTATACTATGGTTAATGATCGGAAAGGTAGGATGATCATGGTTCACCCCATTTCTCTGTATAAAGTAGAGGGGCGCGAAGTCCTGGCCGTCAGATATCACATCAACGGGTGGACTGTCTGCGATCAAACTGGTAATGCTTATCAGGTGACAAAGAAAAAATGACAGACGATCCTTTCTTTAATTCAGTAAAAAACCACTTCCAATACCTCGTCAGGGAATTTGGATTCAAAGTGGTAAGAGAAAAAACCTACCCGCATTTTGACTTTGCGCATGTTGTTTTCAGGTCAGATGATTCCCTGGTTAAGGTATCGCGGGAAAAAGGGGTTGTGATGGTTGACATAAGTCCGGTGATATCCCCTGAATACTGGGTTGACTTGCCGGCGATCATGGAATACCTGTTCAAAGAGGTTGATACTGGCATAAATGAAACAAAGTTCTCTGATGATTCTGATGCCGGGATCGATCGCCAGGTAGAGCATTGGGCGGGGGTCATTAAACCGATTTGCACAAAGATCAGTCCATTGACCCGCGATGCGTCACAATGGGCGGAACTTAAGATATTTCTGGAAAAGCGAAACGAGAAATGGTTCGAGGGTTTGTCCAATCGACAGTAGATGAGAACGCATGAATATCGAGGAGGTCATCGATTTTCTGCAAAAGCGGCATCAGCCGGCTGGCGCATGATCCGCGAAGGGGAAAATGGCATCCCCTGGATGCGCATTGAGACATACACCTCATATCACCATCCGGGTTAAATGTGAAATTGACCTGTTTGATGGTCCATATCGTAAGTGATCAAGCCGCATTCTGCCCGGTTTATGAGTTTTTCAATCGGTTTATTTTCACGGGCGCCACTATAATTAACGCAACACTACGTGATGTAAAAATATGGATCGTAAACACGCGAAACTCATACTGCAACTGGCCAGCTCACTGGATATCGCCGTCAACCCGTCCGCGGACGCGGTGTATGACCCGCGCGATGACCGGGTGTTCGTGTGGGCTACGCCGGATGACCATCCCAAAACCGCGATGTGGGAAGGCATGGCTCCCGGTATGCGGAAGGGACAATTTACCAAACCATGCGGATTTGCCGGCTACTTTAAGTTTGACTTCGCGGGGATCGATGAGGTGTACCGAATTATCATCCACCCCATATTCCGCGATTCGGCAGCGGACGAAGCCTGGATACATGCCAGGCTGACCACCCTCGCGGCTGGAGCCGAAGTGGTGGTGGATGTACCCGTGGTTAACTATGGGGTGGTTGAAGCCGAAGAAGCCATGGACAATGAAACCCGGCGCGAGTATGAACGCAACAAGAAAGCGCTGCTGGAGACCTACTCCCGGAAGGTGACGATCCCGCCGGAGGAGAAGACATATCACGGTTTTTATGTGGACGGCGAGGCCGAAATACAGGTATTGAGCGATCGGGACCCGGATGCCTGGTACCTGATGACACCCGCCCGGTTCACGTCTGATGAGTTCGGCTGGGGTGATAATGACAGGGCTTCACAGGAGACGGCGTTGTGCGTGTTGCTGGACTACTTTGATGAAACCCTGCCGATCGAAAAACTGGATATCTCTATGCGGTTCGCGCTGCCGTTCAAGGCGTTCGTCAACCATACCCTGTTCCGGAGCGGTGTGATGGAGAAATTGGAACCGGAAAAAGACTGGGTCATTACGAGCCGGCAGATCAAGGATTGGCTGGATGAAAACGCGGTGATCTGTCCTGCGTGTTCCGGCAGCGGGAGGCAGCCGGATGGATTGAATTGCCCGGTGTGCGGCGGATCGGGGTACCGGTCTGATTTCTTTCATGTGTCCTGATTTCTTTGAACCGGGCGATATGGGAGAAAAATTTAAAACCGCGGTTGATAAAAACTTCAGCACAGGATTGATATGATTAAACCCATGAATGCCGATGAGGTCATTCAGTTTTTTGAGGAACTACGCCGCCAGCCGCTTCCCCGGTGGCATATCGCAGTGTGGATCTACCTCGCACTGGGCGGACCGCTGCTGCTGGGGGCTATCTGCCTTTCGCTCTATGTGGACAGTCCGCTCACCGGGTGGACTCTGGTGCCGTGGGCATTTTTGTTCAGCCTGCTGAACATCTATTACGCGGGCATGTATGCCCTAA
>JAAYYW010000099.1 GCA_012515195.1 Leptolinea sp. | reverse complement strand
GTCTGTCAGATTACCCATTTTGTTCAACGCACGTGAAAAAATGAAGGCATCTTCATATATACTGCGGTCAACAATGGCCGAACGCTCATCATTCCACAGGTCCATGTGTTGCCGGGCACGGTGTCCTAAAAAATAAACCTGAAGATGAAAAGCCCAGGAACGCATATCTGCGTAGAATGATGGCAGGTATGGATTATCTGCTACTGATTCATAGGCTGTCCGCCAATTTAATTTCTGGCCAATCCGTTCTGTCAATGATGTCTTACCAGAACCAATGTTACCGGCAACAAGGATCATTTTTTTTGTCATTTTTTCCTGATCGTTTGGAGTTTGAGAAAATTGCTGCAAGAAATTATACAGGGTTTGATTGACGAATATTTCATCCTTTTCCTGTTCAATGAAGCTTCCGTACATAAAGGAAAATCACGAAAAAAATACTACATACCATGAATATAACAACGACTCCAATCTTTCGTAGATCGGTGTCGGTAATAACGTCAGGTATTGGAGTGAATTCAATAACGGTAGATGCCAGTACTGGAAATGGGGTTAAGGATGAAAGAGGAGTTATCGTTGCAGAGCTTATAGCTGTTGGTTCCGGTGTCACCGTATTCGTAAGTGGTGTTTCATACCGAATAAAAATGTTTTGTCCAACAAATATCTTGTCGGGTTCTATACTGTTGATATTGGCCAGATCGTACATATCAACGCCATACATCCGGGCAATCGTACCCAGTGTTTGTCCAAAACCAACTGTGTGATAAACTGCTCCATCTGGTTTGGGAGTGGTGGTAAAGAGGGGAAGAATGTTTGGATTAATGCCTGGCTCTTCCACATCCTCTAATTCAGGTGATGCAGTGTCAGCTGGTTTATCGCCATCTTCTTCCACAATACCAGCAAGGTTAAGTGTGACATAGACTGTTTTCCCGTCTGAGGCTATTCCTACACCGGCATCTGTATATTTTGGATTTACCATCGCACCATAATGGACGGGATCCGACCATATCTCATTGACGATTATGGGCAGCATGCCAGTTATGCCAACATCCAGCCCTGCAACATTTTCGCCAGCAACAAATTTGCGTCCACCTGAATATCCGGAAGCTTCTACCCGGGCAATCACAATTTCTCCTGATCTTCCGGCATGTGATGATCGGCTAATGGATGCCTGATAGTCCGAATGGTCCTGCGCGATAGCCATTATTATTGAGTTTATTTGAACCGGTGGAAGGCCTTTTATTGCACGGATATTGTTTACAGCGCTGATCATGTCAAATGCTGTGAAATCAGCATCCTGTTTTTGGTTGGTAAATCCAGTAATAGATAGTATGACCAGTATTTGAAGGATCACACAGGAGAGCTTGTGGAAAAAATGTATCATACGGATTCCCGCTGATTGAAAGAAAACTAACTGGAATTTTGTGATGAAGAACTTGTTGATGAAATCTTTATCCACCTGCCAGTTTAGCAGTGAAACCCCGTTTTTTCAATTCGGCCAGCACAGTATTACGATGGTCTCCCTGAATTTCAAGGTTTCCGTCCTTAATGGAACCTCCAGATCCACACATGCGTTTTAAATCACTGTGGAGAGCGTGAAGAGTCTGCCCGGTTAAGGGAACACCAGTAATCAAAGTGATCGTTTTGCCTTTACGATGTTTGGTATCCCGAAATATTCGGACAACCCCATCGCCCTTGACAGGGTTATTGGCTTTTTTACATACACAGGCGGAAACAGGCTTTCCACATTTGGGACAAATTCGGCCAGATGATGTGGAATAAACCGTCGGATTTTCATTTCTCATTTGACCATTCTAACAAAAAAAATTGGACAAAAGCCAAAAAAACTATATGATAGTAAGTAACTCGTATTGATAAAACCTTGTTGTTACTACTATTGCAGACCCGACTTTCTCTCTGATACATAGAATGGAAAATATCTATGGATAATACAGAAACGGATGCTGTCAATCAGTTTTCAAAAGATGAATTGGTCCACAAGGTGCGGGAGTTGCAGTCGAGGGTCCAACAGCTTGAGGATCAGCTTGGATCTCACAAGGAAAAAATAAACCAACTCTTATCGAACGAAGAGAGATACAAAGTACTTCTGGACGGCTCGAGTGATCCAATTTTTATATTTTCCTCCGAAGGGGAATACCTGTATGCTAACCAGGCGTTCGCGGAAAGTATCGGACGCCCACTTGAAGACATAATTCACCATACAATCTGGAATTTATATCCGCAAGATGAAGCTGAAAGGCGTTTTACAGAAATGAAAACCGTCTTTTCTTCTGGAGTTTCCAAATCTGTTGAGGTCAGGATCAACAACAGAGATCAAGACCGGTTTTTTACGACTACGGCTAAACCCATTTTCGACTCAAAAGGTATCGTTGAGCGGGTGATCTGTATTTCCAAAGAGATCACAGAGCGGAAGATTCTGGAAAAGGAACTGATCCGTCTCAGTAATTTTGATACGTTGACAGGTCTTTATAACCGTCATTATTTTGAGATCGAACTTGAACAGGCTCAGATCAGCAGGGCTTTCCCTGTGAGCATTATCGTTGCTGATCTGGAAAAATTGAAATTTATCAATGATCAATTCGGAAGCGCGGCGGGGGATATCGCGTTACAGAAAATTGCCATGGTAATACAAGATTCCATCCGGGCAAATGATATTGCTGTCCGGATAGGTGGTGATGAATTCTCTATGTTGCTTGTGGGTACCAGCGAAGAAGCCGTTACTGAGATTGTAAAAAGACTTAAGACCAAAATTCACTCATTGGATGACCCTGC
>JAAYYW010000098.1 GCA_012515195.1 Leptolinea sp. | reverse complement strand
GGAATGAAATTCCCTGCAAGGCATGGATTGCCCCGTAATAAACATTAAGGTTCTTAACATCAAGAAACATTGGCTGCTCCCTTACCCAGGTACGCTTCAACGACTTTCGGGTTATTTTGTATTTCAACAGGTGTACCGCGGGCAATAACTTCACCGAAATCAAGCACGGTGATCTTTTCGCAGATATCCATAACAAGGCGCATCTGATGTTCAATTAGCAAGATGGTCAGATCAAACTTCTCACGGATAAAATGGATGAGATCCATTAATTCTGTAATTTCTTTGGGATTCATTCCCGCCGCCGGCTCATCAAGAAGAAGCAACCTGGGATTGCAGGCCAATGCCCGCGCGATCTCAAGACGGCGTTGTTGTCCATAGGGCAAGTTTTTGGCAATTTCAGTCTCAAACCGGTTCAGGTTGAAGATCTCAAGAAATTCCTGAGTACGTTCTGTGAGTTCGCGTTCCTTCTTATAAAAGTTGGACGTCCTGAAAATCCCATCAGGCAATCCGTATCCGGCATGGAAGTGATACGCAATACGCACATTATCGAGTACAGAGAGATTTGAGAACAATCGGATATTTTGGAAGGTTCTTCCAATTCCCATCTGTGTGATCTCATGTGGCTGCAAACCTACTATCGGATTCCCTTCAAAGAGGATTTCACCACGAGAAGGGTAATAGAGACCGGTGATCATGTTGAAGGCAGTTGTTTTTCCGGCGCCATTTGGGCCGATCAAACCAATTAACTCGCCTTTTTGAATGGTCATATTGAAATCATTGACCGCGCGCAAACCGCCAAATACTTTCGCTAATGAAGTTACCTCAAGTACGGGAGTGGTGGAATTCATTGGTGTCATCATCATTTCTCCTCGATCAGCCTTCCGCCACTTCAGACATTCCGGTTTCTTTAACCCGGGGCTTTACAAACGGAGCCTTAAGGAATCCCCATTCAACATTCCCCAACAATCCGGAAGGTTTGATAAGCATGAGCAGCAGTAGAACGATCGGATAGAGTACAAACCGCCAGGTGGGCGCATCGGTACCCAGTTGGCCAAGTAAAACACGCAGCAGGCCTTCCAGGAAGAAGATCCATCCGAATGAGGCCGATATGGTTCCCGTCATACTTCCAAGCCCGCCAAATACAACAATGATTAACGGGTTGAAGCCTGCCAGAAAGTCAAACGTACCGGGGCTGAGAAAACCGATGTAATGAGCATATACGCCACCGCCGACACCGGCAAAGAAACAGCCAATCACAAATGTTAGAAGTTTTGTATTGGCCAGATCAATACCCATCGCTTTCGCGGCGGTTTCATCTTCGCGGACAGCCAGTATCGTTCGCCCGGTAGAAGAATGTATGATGTTACGCATAATGATGATCACCAGGATAAGGAACAGGAACGCCCAAAACCAGGTGGTCAGCTTGGGGATACCGATCATTCCACGACCACCCTTCATTTCTGGGAAGGGTAGAATCGTGTCAGAATTAACCATCAGGGTATTTACGATGATCGCAAAACCGAGGGTCGCAATTCCGAAGTAATCAGAGCCCAGCGAAAGTACGGGCAATCCGAACAGGAAGCTGATTTCTGCCGAAAAGACACCGGCAAAAATGACAGCCAGGAAAAAGACAATCTGCATCCAAACACCTTGCGCCAGGAAACCGGGCTCTGAACGAGTACCCAGCATTGGAGCGATTGCCGGATTTATCGCGTTTCCGATTTGGACAGCAATCCATCCAACCAGTACGCTACCAATGAGGTAAAACGTAAACGCAGACATGACCGGAACACCGCGGAAACGTGACAGCCAGCGTTGGATCCCAATGATCATCGCGCCGGCCAGGATGGTACCAATACCGACAACCAACAACCCCCGCGCGTCACCATTGACCCAACGGTAAGTTATATCTGCTGCGGTGTAAGCGCCAATTCCGTAAAAACCCCACTGCCCAAGGCTGAATTGGCCATTGAAACCGTAAATCAAGTTCAATCCCAATGCAACCATGGTCATGGCAGATGCTTGAAAAATCAGACCCTGGTCAAACTCATTTAATATAGTCGAACCAGCGATAGGTACGGTCAAAGCCAGTTGCACGATCAGGAATGCGATAGCAACCCCGACCGCTTTGATCCAGATTTGCCTGTGACCCAATACCCATAAAAGCCCATAAAGATAGACAAGTATTAAACCAATTTTTACAATTGATCCAAGTAGAAAACCGAGTTCCATTTGGTAATCTCCTAGGCTTTCTCGGCTTCAGGCTCACCGAAGATCCCGGTAGGCCGAACCAGAAGAACAAGGATAAGGATGGCAAAAGCTACGGCATCGCGCATGGGTGTTGAGATGAAACCCATGGTCAGAGCCTCTGCCTGTCCCATAATTAGAGCGCCGACAAAAGCACCCGGAATACTGCCAATTCCACCCAACACAGCCGCGATAAACGCTTTTAAGCCGGGAAGAATACCCATTTGAGAGTTGATCGAAGAATAGGCAATGGCATACAAGACACCGCCCAGACCCGCGAACGCCGCGCCAATGGCAAATGTAAACGAAATTACCTGGTCCACATTGATACCCATCAGACGCGCGGTCGGTTTGTCAAACGATGTCGCACGCATGGCAACACCCATCTTGGTTTTCTTGACCAAAAATTGCAGGAATATCTGCACCAAAATAGATACAACCATTATGATGATCAAAATATTGGAAAAAGTGATCGCATTTGCCGGTGGTTGTGTGCCCTGGATGATCTGATGAATACCTGTACCATCGATATACCATGCAACTACTTCAAAAGGACGTTTATAAGGGATAAAGCGGGGAGAGAAAACGAAGTTTAATGCCCCGAAATATTCCAGGAAGAAAGAAACACCGATCGCGGTGATCAAAGCAGCGATGCGAGGGGCATTTCTTAAAGGTTTGTAAGCCACTTTCTCAATTGTTACAGCGAGAAGAACACAAATGATGATCGAAAGCAAAATAACTGTTGTAGTACCAATGACCACAACTAAAACTTCATTCAAATCCGGAAATACAGCCGCAGGCCATATATGAAGGTTGAACTTTTCCACAACATAATAGCTGGTAAAAGCTCCAACCATGAAAACATCACCATGAGCAAAATTGATCAATTTCACAATGCCATAGACCATGGTGTAGCCCAGGGCAATTAGTGCGTAAACAAATCCAAGTTGCAGACCACTGATAACGAATTGGGCAAATATTTCAGGTCCTTCGATCAGGTTTTTACCTAAAATGTAAATTGCCCCAAGGGCAATGAAACCTAGAAAAACTTGACCAACCCATTTCAAAGGTGGCTGGTGCTTGCGTATTTCAGTATTAACAGGTTGGGAAATAGCATTTTGCTGCATCAGCCTGTTACCTCCATTTGTTCCATAGTATCGTAAATGGTGGGTGGCTCAAAAGCCACCCACCATTTGTGTTGACAATAATTCTACATTACGGATTTACAGAAGAGTGGAATTCCACTTTTCCATCTTTGACCTGAAGAAGGGCCGCAGATTTTGTGGGATTGTGGAACTCATCCAGAGTGAAGGAACCTGACACCAGGTCAAATTTCTTCTTGGAAATGACGTCGCTGATCTTCACAGTATCGTCTGCAGTACCGGCTTCTTCAATGGACTGCAAGAGCATGTTGACAGCATCGTAAGCCAAAACAGCCAGAGCATCAGGAACAACACCATCGTATTCAGCCGCGTAGGCTTTCAACAAATCCTGGACCGCGGGGCGGGGATCAGTAGAAGCATAGTGGTTGGTGAAGAAGGAACCTTCAGCAGCTTCCGTGTCCAGGTCGGGAGAGTCGTAACCATCGCCACCAATGAACGGAGCCGTGATGCCTTTTTCCTTGGCCTGTTTGGCAGCCAGGTTGACAATGTTGTAGTAGTCAGGCAGGTAGATAACGTCAGGGTTGGCTTCGGCAACTTTAGCCAGAATGGCTGAAAAGTCGGTGTCTTTGGATGTGTAGGACTCTGTCCCAACGATCTCGCCGCCTTTGGCTTTGAAAGCTTTATCGAAGTTCTCCGCCAGGCCTTTCACATAGTCATTCGCCTGATCAACCATAACGAAAGCGGTTTTGGCTTCCAGGGTTTCGAGAGCGAAGTTGGCGCCAACAGTGCCCTGGAAGGGATCGATGAAGCAGGCGCGGAAGACAAAGGGTTTGGCTTTGCCGTCAGCAGCCAGGGTCAAAGCTTCAGCTGTTGAAGTTGGGGAAATCTGGATAACTTTGGCGGCGTCGGCGATTTCTGACACAGGGATGGATGCTTTGGAGCAAACTTCACCAATGATGAATTTCACCTTGTCCTGATTGATAACTTTATTGGCGGCATTTACAGCCGGGTCAGGGGTGCACTGGGAATCTTCCACGATGGGGACGATTTTGGCGCCAAGGACACCACCCTTTTCATTCCATTGTTTAATGGCCAGTAAAGCGCCATCACGAGTGGACACACCAAATGTTGGGACCGGGCCGCTCAGAGGGGCAAGAACGGCAATTTTGATCTCAGTTGGTGCAGCCGGTGCGGCCGGGGCAGCCGGAGCTGCAGCAGGGGCACATGCTGTAAAAACCATAACAACGACCATCAATAAACCAAAAACCTTGAAAGCACGCATTTGAACTTCTCCTCCTAAATTTGGACGTTTGTAAGGTATTTTGGACCTTTCGACCACTGTCGCAGGACTGCAAATCCATTAACAGCTCTATCGCACTGGGAATATGCTCGTTGTGCCAGACCACCTCCAATCGTAATTGGATTCCCGTAATAAAAATATTTGATTAAATTGAACGGGGGAAATGCTATCAGGTGAAATTACCTATCAAGCAATAATCAAACAAAAGACGCACTTCTGTTTGATTAACAATAAGAAATATACATGTGTTGAATGAAGTTGTCAAGGAAATAAGAGTTTTAATTACCCTTTAATCTATAACGCAAACTTGACAGAATGCTATCCGGTCACTATAATCTCCAAATTAACAAAAATAGCAAGGGAGAGAGGCAAATGAAAAAAGCCGTCCTCAAGCGCAACCTGATTATCCCGTTCTTTATTCTTCAGTTTATTCCCCTCGTCGTATTCACCCCAGAATCATATAAAGTAACAACACAGGAATGGTGGCTTCCTCTTGTTCTTGCTGTTCTGGCACTATTTGCAACGGTCGAAATCTTGATCCGCCATAGCCCTGAAGCCTGGCCATGGTATCTAATCTCCTTTTCACAGGGTTTTAATATTATCAGCCGGCTTCTTATGCTTATGCCTCACATCTCCGTGACTGTCAATAAGAGTGAAGTCTTCAACACGCCATATGTTATCGTGGCTGTCCTTTGCATTGTTGTCTCATGGTTCCTGTTGTGGTATTTTGAACAACCAGAAGTCCGCATGGGTGTAATGCCCGAAGCAAAACTAGAGTGATCCCTGGAAGCCGGTACAGTCCTGTACCGGCTTTTTTATTAGCAAGATTTAGCTATTGGCAAGGTTTTTACTGATCATCTCTGAACTTCTTTTCCAATTCCAGTAATATCTCTTTCCTTTTAATACCCCAACGATAACCACTTATACTGCCATCCGCGTGAACCACTCGGTGGCAGGGTGTGGCGATAGCCACAGGGTTCGCGGCACAGGCAGATGCCACAGCCCGCACAGCTTTTGGTTGACCTATGGCAGTGGCCACTTCAGAGTAACTTCTTGTTTGACCATAAGGTATTCTTCGTAGCGCTTCCCAAACTTTCATCCGAAATACTGTTGCTTGTATACACAGGGGAATCATCAACTCTTTGACATCACCAGCCAAATACTTGTTCAACTGGTCAACATATAAAGTTAACTCTTCCGTTTGCCTGATCAATTCAGCTTTTGGATATTCATCCATCAAATCTTTTTTTAAGTTATTTTCGGATTCGCCAAATTGCAGAAAACAAACGCCTCTATCAGTTGCAGCAATGAGCACAAACCCAATATCTGTTTTATCAATAATGTATCGGATACTCACCCCAATGCCGCCCTTTCGATATTTCGCCGGGGTCATCCCCAGGTGGCGATTTGCCTTTTCATACAACCGGCTCGAAGAGCCAAACCCGGCTGAATATTGTGCTGAAGTGATTTCCTCTCCCTGTTGAATATGTTCTTTAAAATTCATCATCTTCCTACTAATAATAATTTCGCGCGGTGTTAATCCGAGTGTCTGATTCATAATCATGCGCAAACGCGATGTAGAAACCTGGCACCTTATTGCCCATTCCATTACAGTGGAAATTGCCTCCTTCTCTAAAATCTCAAGAAATAAATGGGCAAGTTCTGAGATATCCTTAGTTGCATCAGGCCGGCATCTCTGGCATGGACGGAATCCAGCCGCGCTGGCCTCATCGCAGGTATCGAAGAAAACAATCACCGATTTTCGCGGACGTCTGGATGGACAACTCGGCCGGCAGTAGATTCCGGTCGTTTTCACGCCATAGAAGAGCTTCCCGTCCCACTCAGACTGGCGATTATTGATAATGTCCCAATATTCTTCAAACAGATTATCTGATATTTCCACCATTCATACTCCATACATAATAGTAATTGGAAAACCCTGATTTTCTATCCGTTTTAATCCGCAAAAAGGAGGAAATCGTCATGTAATAATTTCCTGATCTGGAAGTTGCTTCTCCATAAGAAAACGCGAGAAACTCAGCTAATATATATGCCAGTAATCCATGGATTTAAGTTCGATAAAAAATAGTACACCACAAATAGCCATACAGTCATTCGGTATAATTAGATCAG
>JAAYYW010000097.1 GCA_012515195.1 Leptolinea sp. | reverse complement strand
GAACTCATCTGAAGGAGTCTCACCCGTAAACTTAATCAAATCCATACCAACCAGCTGAGCCACACCGCGATACATGGGGTAGACAGCCACACAGGCAGCGCGCAGGTTATACAGCTCTTTGTAGGTTGGCAAACCGGGATCAGTAGCGAAACCACGGAGTGTGAGACCATTGGCTTTGGGTTCATCTTTGAGAAGTTTATGAGCTTCTTCGATCCACTGATTGTAGAGATTGGCGGCTTTCTGGGCGGCCGCGTTTTTAGCGATGACTTTCAAAGGTGCCGCACCAACACGCTGCGGATCAGTCTCCTCCAGATCGGGAGACAGACCTTCACCGCGCATTACGACCGCGAAGCGGTACTCTTTGACATGTTTAACCTCGATCTCAACACCGGGGATCTTGATGGTCTTCAGTTTTTCACAGATTGGAGCGGCTTCTTCCGAGGGAATGCGGCCGGCACGACGATCTGTGATCAATCCGTTGGAATCCAGGGTGCAGAAGTTACCACGGGCGGCCACATCACCCTTTTTGACTGTGACACCAACCCCAAATGCTTCGAGTACACCGCGTCCAACTTCTGTCTTTACGGGATCAATACCAAACAAACTCAAATGAGCTGGTCCAGATCCGGGGGTAATTCCAGAACCGATCGGTAGTGATTGCCCGAGAATACCTTCAGCTGCAATCTGGTCCATGATCGGTGTCTTCGCGGTTTCAAGTTCGGTTTTTCCACCCGGTTCCATGGGCAGACCGCCTAGTCCATCCATTATAAGCAGGACAATCTTACTGTTCACAGGTGCCAGGAGTGATTTTAAATCTTCAATTTCCATATAGATCTCCTCTAAATATTGGCCGTTTATATAAAAGCAGCGCAAGAAAGACTCTTGCGCTGCCTGATTTCCTCGAGCCTTCAGCTCTTTATTTTACCGCACTGCAACCGGGTTTTCAGCATCCTGAGATGGATCAAATATGTGCATATTGTCCATGTTGAAAACGAGCTTAACTTTATCACCGATCGCAAAACGGGTGCGCGGGTCAACACGGGCAACGTAGTTGTGAGTACCTGATACCAGGTACAAAATGATCTCATTACCCATCAACTCAATGACATCGACCTGGGCTTCTACATAGGCAGTGCTGATGTCAGCCGGGAGAAATTCCGGATTGTGAATATCTTCAGGACGAATACCGCAAATAACAGTTTTACCATCATACGGGATAAAGGTGGCAGCTTTGTTTTCCGGGATTTGCAGGTTGAAACTATCCAATTCAACCACAGCACCTTTGTCAGATTTCTTGATTTTTGCGTCAAAGAAATTCATGGCAGGTGAGCCAATGAAGCCGGCAACAAACAGGTTCGCCGGTTTGTCATACAGATTTTTCGGAGTTTCAAGTTGCTGCAGGATACCTTTGTTCATAACAGCAATACGGGTAGCCATGGTCATGGCTTCCGTCTGGTCATGGGTCACATAAATGAATGTGGTTTGCAGGCTCTGATGTAATTTGCTGATCTGTGCCCGAGTCTGGACTCTCAACTTTGCGTCCAGGTTGGAAAGCGGTTCGTCAAACAGGAATACTTTGGGTTCACGAACGATGGCACGGCCGACAGCCACACGCTGGCGTTGTCCACCGGAGAGTTCACGCGGTCGCCGCTTGAGCAACTGTTCAAGACCCAGAATATCGGCTGCTTCCTTAACACGACGGTTGATCTCTTCTTTTTTAACACCGCGAAGTTTTAGACCGAACGCCATATTGTCAAATACGGTCATGTGCGGGTATAGCGCATATGACTGAAATACCATGGCGATATCCCTATCCTTGGGAGGGGTGTCGTTGACCCTGTTCTCGCCAATAAAGATATCTCCAGAGGTTACGTCTTCCAAACCTGCAAGGCAGCGCAGGGCGGTGGTTTTACCGCAGCCGGAAGGACCGACCAACACCAGAAATTCTTTATCATTTACGGTGATATCCAGATTGTTCAACGCTGTGAAATCACCAAACTTCTTAAACACATTCGCAAATCGAACGCCAGCCATAAAACACCCTCCAATCGGAAAGAATATAGTGACTTAATTATACGGCTAGACGGAAACTACGCAAATACCATTTATCCACCGAAGGGGTGATTTATATCCGGATTGTCAACGCTTACATGGGATGTGACAATTCTTTCCCGATGGACAGGTTAAAACTGCCCATTTATCATTTTTTTAAACGGCTCAGGTTTGGAACTAATTTCTGGATAACACGTTTTTTTCTGATAAGGGGTACCGGATGGCCAGTATCAATAGTATGAACTGGACTGTGGTCGGCACAATGGATGAAAACTGATCGAAATAGAAAAGAAGCGGCGTAAGAACTGTAAGGGAAAGAAGTAAAACAAAATAAATACAGTTCAAAAGGCGTGATTGTAATTTTTCAATTCGGAAAAAGAGAATGGACGAAGTGAAGAAAAGCAACAAACCCGTACCAGCCTGTAATCCGATCAGTATTAAATATAGGTCCAGCGACATAGTCCCCCGGATGTAGTTACCTGCAACAAGAGGCTGGAGGAGTTCTCCCAGAACGGGTAGATCCCCGGCCTTTGAAAGTATCCGGAATGACTCAGCCAGTATCCATATGCTCCAGGCGATCAACCCGCCGACCAGAAAGGTGTGAATATGGAATGGAGAGAGAAACTTGGAAATCCTGATTTTTAGACGGATGAACCACATGGGCTGTGGCTCAGGCGCAACACTGAGATCTTCATGGCGAAGGAAATCCTGAAGGTTGATTGCCAGGCGGGTGATATCCGTCCGGTTGGAGTTTTTAATCACTTTCTCGAGACGCATCTCCAGTTCAAGCCTTTCATTATCTGAAAGGTCGTTATCTAAAACCTCATGAAAATCTTCGAATGCCTGGTAAAGTTGTGACCGGGCATCCTGTTTCATAGGTTTTTTTGTGCGGAAATAGAGCATGACAACCAGAAGAAAGAAAATGTAGATGACCGGTGCAGCCGGCCGGTAGAAATAATCATTTGTGGATGTGATAAATTTCCCTACCTCATCAATGAATAGACCCACACCAATCCCTGAACCTGCGGCGGAGAGGTTGAAAATCCAACGGTTTGAGAAAACCAACGGGAGAAGGGAGCTGGCAAACAGGATCAATCCACCCCAGAGGACATGGGCGATGTGTAATTCGCCTCCACCTATCTTTGGATAATTTGTCAGATGCAGAAAGAACCTAGTGCCGCTTACGGAGAAAGCGAAGCTTAGCATAAGTATCAGAAGATATTGTTCCGCATCTTCTCGGCGGATCAAGTGGCGTACAGGAGATAGGATAGTTTTCATAGGTAATAAATGGTTATCATTTGCCAGTAGATGCGATCTTGCCTTTTGAATCGGATGTTGAGCCTGGCAAGTATCTTTTTCATTTTTATTTTAATGTGAATAGTTGGAGAATTAGGTTAGAATTTAACCAACTTCCCACCAGATATTATTCAACCATACATACGTGAAATAACTGACATTGTTGCAGTGAGAATGAGAAGGATAGGTGGGTATGGATAGGGACCGCAAATAAAAGCAATCAAAAAAAAGTGAATATAAAGCCGGGTAGTGAATTGGATGTACGGCTGGAATAAGGATAGAATCGCAT
>JAAYYW010000096.1 GCA_012515195.1 Leptolinea sp. | reverse complement strand
TTGCATCAGGCAGAAATCAATATCAGTCGTAAGATCGGCTCACGCTGCCGTGCCATTTCGTGCCCTTTCGCTGAATTGGGGATGGATGTTGACAAACCTCATCAATATTCCCAGCTAATCTCATCTTTTCATATGCGAGAAACAAAAAAGTGATACAGTCATTGCTTCAACTTGATGCCGATCTATCGGCTAAACTCCGCATGGATCAGTCAAACCGTTGGTGGAAACTGGCTGCTTTTCTTGCACATTCCGGAGATTCCTGGTTCTGGATGCTGGGACTTGTTCTTATCTGGGTTTTCGGTAATCCATTCTGGCATCGAATCTCCGCACTAATAGCCGCCGCGGTCAGCGGATTGGCAATCGCGGTGCTCGCCATCAAATTTACCATTCGCCGCCAACGTCCACCGGGAGATTGGGGAGCCATATATCGAAATACCGATCCTCATTCCTTTCCCTCAGGTCATGCAGCCCGTGCAGGTTTGCTGGCTGTTTTAGCTGTTGGTTTGGGTCCTTTGTGGTTTGGGCTTCTTGTCGCCTTCTGGGCTCCTTTAGTCAGTATCGCCCGTGTAAAGACAGGTGTGCATTACCTTTCAGATATTATTGCCGGCATGTTTTTGGGAATTGCTGCAGGTTTTGTGATGCTTGCCATTACACCGTGGGTTGTATCAACCTTCCCGATCTTTTTCTGAGTCAGTAATCGTGAAAGAGTTTTTCTGTTCGTTTTGTATCTCTTTAAAAACAAACCAGATACCTTTTCGATTTGTGCTTCCTTTTGGAGCGCGATCATAATAGATATCAAAAACTCTCCCGCAGTATGTTTCTACTCGAAAGAAGAACTTACCTACTCCCCATGATCCTTTGACTGCGGCGGATGCAGAGTGAGGTTCGCTCATATTACGGGCCATCCTCCCCCTCCGTGTAAAATCAGTCCATTCCATTAATAGGTTAATTATTTGAAATCTTTCATCGTTCCAGATAAACTCATCTGGACATCGGGGGGCCTTTTGCAGGAGTGGCTCATTAAAAAAACAACGGTTATGGGTTCATCAATAAATCGTGGATTTGTTATTCCTTTTTCCATAAATCCATTTTCTCATATCCGTCATGTTTTATGTTTCACGGATCAATGGCATTGTTTGTAGACAATAAAATTCTGATAACCGGGTAATTCCCCTACTCCGACTGGTTCATCAGTATTGCATGGTCGCTATTCATTTTTATTGGATTATTAAAAAGCTTACAGTAGATTATGTCCCAATACAGTTTTTCTAACCGACAATAATTAAAGGTACCGGTGTAAAAACCAGAATAAACACCACGATGGCTAAGATGGCCAACCATTTTCTCTTAGTATCCAACTCAGTGATCTGGTCCAATGGTTCTGCCTGATACCGTCCAAGAAAGTAAATAATGGCAGCCCATAACCACCAACCACTCCAGAAAAAACCAAGTGCGAGAAGAAGAAAAATAATAACCGGCCTCAATTTCTGTGTTCTTTCTTTTCCAAGCAAGACATAAATCACATGACCCCCGTCTAACTGTCCTGCCGGAATAAGATTGAGCGCGGTCACCAACAAACCAGCCCAACCAGCCCAGGCGACTGGATGCAGCATCACATCCAGTCCTCCATGCGGGAAAGGCTGCCCGGTAAAGAAATATCGTATCCAGTACAGCACCGGTCCTGATGGCCCAAAATTCACCGGTTCAGGTAACAGTCTTCCAAAGGTAAGATACTTCATCACCAGGTATAAAAGGCTGTTGCCTTCCATTTGGAGGTATTGTCCAACGGGAACTGTAGCTGACAAAGCATCCAGTGATGATAATTTCAAACCAATGTAAAGCACCGGAATAGCAACAACAATACCAGCCAGTGGACCGGCCAGGCCGATGTCTAATAATTGACGCCTATTCCTGGGAATTTCTTTCATATTTATAAAAGCACCAAGAGTACCCAGTGGGCTTAGCGGGAAAGGAATGAAATAGGGAAGTGAAACCTGAATTCCATATCTTCGCCCCATCAAGTAATGGCCGGATTCATGTGCCCCCAATATGGCAATAATACTAATCGCAAAGGGCCAACCCCCTTGAATGATATTAAGCATTGTCTGCACTGGATCATCCGTAAAGGGAACATTTAGGCCATACATTGCACCTGTGACCATAACACTAATTATGGTCAGCACAAATAATCCAAGGTTTATCCAACCATTCGATTTTGACGGTTGAACAACCCCCTCAACCAATAAAATGATTTGTTGATCATTCTCTTTCCGGAATAACGGTGTGATGTTGTGAGGCTTCAACGCTTTTGCGAGGTCATCGTATGCCTGTTGCGAATCCAAAGTCCGTAAATGGCCACGAAACCGGTAAAGGTATTTGTCTTCGTGTCCACCTTCAGTTATATCGTCTACAACAAATATTCTTTCAATCAAATGCCTGCAGGCATCTGCGGTTTTGTCGTTATACATCGCACACCGTAACTGATTCGATTTTAGGCGGGAATGGATGGGAGTCGAACCCACCGCGGACTGCATAACAGCCCGCCACCAGTTTTGAAGACAGGGAAGCCCACCGGAACTTAACCATTCCCACATCAAGGATACAACAGACCCTGTTCTACGACAAGGGAAAATACATCTTTTGGGGGATACCCTTGCGGTTTCTCTGATGTATAGTGAAAGTGTGAACCATGCAAAATTGAGAGGTTTTCACCTCTTGTTTTTTTACCAATTATTACTATACTAAGCGGCTGTGAAAATTTTTACCGGTTAACCGGAGAAGAAGGAACAAAGCAAACAGGATGGATGAGATCAAAGAAATTGAGAACACCGGGGCTGAAGAAGAAAAGCCTCCCAGTACCAACTTGCATCCATTACGGTCATGGAAAGTAGCCGTAATAGGCAATGTTAAGGGGGAAACTGCGTTACCTTTAGATTGTCCGGCAGATGCTGGAGCAGAATTTGACAAAAAAGAGACCATACAGGATATCCAATCAGCCATTGAATCAGATGGGCATACCACTGTTTTTATCCCGGCTGATGCCAACCTTCCGTTTGCCCTGGCACATATTCGTCCCGATATCTGTTTTAACATAGCTGAAGGAATTTATGGCGATGCTCGTGAAGCACAGATTCCCTCCGTTCTCGAATTGTTGCGGATACCCTACACAGCATCACGTGTGTTGACAAATGCAATCTCTCTGGATAAGACTATGACAAAGCGAATCTGGCGAGATAAAGGTCTGCCAACCGCAGCGTTTCAGGAATTTGTAACTGGATTTGAGCCTATCCAAAATGATCTGGCATTCCCGATGTTTGTAAAACCGGCTTGCGAAGGCACCGGGATGGGTATGGATGCAAGTTCACTAGTCTATGATGAACTTTCTCTTCGTACCAGGGTGAAATGGGTAATTGAAAATTATCGCCAGCCAGCGCTTGTGGAAGAATTTCTTCCGGGAAGGGAATTTACAGTTGCTGTCATGGGGCGCGCAGATGCAACCCGCTTCAGCCGCCGTCCGGATTTTTATGATACAGATGGGTTTCATCGATTTCCCTTACTGGAAGTTGACAGTTCTTCCTCAGTCACCCCCGGTATTTATGGTCATGTTGCAAAAACACTTCATACCGGTGATTTGGGCGTTCCCCAATTCATTTGTCCGGCAAATGTAGAAGAGCCGCTTGCTTCCAATCTTCAAGATCTGGCCATAAGCGCGCATAACGCGATAAACGCTCTGGATGTCTCGAGAGTTGACATCCGGTTGGATAAAAACAACATGCCTCGATTGATGGAGATCAATACACTTCCCGGTTTAACCCGTGGATTTAGTGATCTTTGTGTGATTGCTGAAGCCGAAAATTGGAATTATCGCGATATAATACTGGAAATACTCTATCTGGGAGCTTCCCGCTTTGGTTTAGTCGCTCCCAACGATAATTCGATAAAGGGCATTCCAGTGCAAATCCCAGAACTTATTCAGATACAAAGAGCGCAGAAAAATTCACGATAATATCTGATCCACTCCTCACTTCTACCTGAGGAGTGGATCTATCCCAGAACCCGGGACCCTTAATGATGGGCCGGGCTTTTTGCTTAATAAATTCACAAGAAAGGTGGTCAGATCGTAAGGAGACGTTCATTGAAAAAGAAAGCATATCCACACATAACACACAAGAAATCAATTTTTAAGGAGAGAGAAAATGAAGAATAAAGTATTTGTCGCCCTTGCCCTTGTTGTTGTTTTTGCCATGGTTTTATCCGCCTGCGCACCTTCTGCTTCCGCCGGAACGATCAAAGTCGCATCGGATGCGGCATACCCTCCCTTTGAGCTGGTTGATGAAACCACCAAAGAGTTGATCGGTTTTGATATTGATCTTTTCAACGCCGTTGCGGCAAAAGCTGGATTGGATATTGAATATGTAAATATCGGCTTTGATCCCCTTCTCGCCGGTATGGCCCAGTGCCAGTACGATGTCGCCATTTCTGCCATCACCATCACCGATGAACGCAAACAGAATATGACCTTCTCTGATCCCTACTTCCAGGCTGGACAGGCAATTACCGTCGCAATTGATGATGAAACCATCAAATCCGATGGCGACCTGGTAGGAAAGACAATCGGAACCCAGTTGGGTACCACCGGCGATATCCTCGCCAAAAAGATCGAAGGCGCTACTGTTAAAGCCTATGACAGTGTTGATCTGGCTTTTCAGGATCTTATCAACGGACAGGTTGAAGCCGTTGTTGCCGACAACGTTCCTTCTGAGGGTTTTGTTGGTAAGAACGCCGATAAGATCAAAGTTGTTGGCAATCTGCTGACTACTGAAGATTATGGTATTGCCGTCTGCAAAACCAAAACCGATCTTCTCGAAAAGATTAACAAAGCTCTGGCAGAAGTTAAAGCTGATGGAACCGTTGACAAATTGAACGCCAAATGGATCAAAGGCGCCGCTAATTAATCATTTGCTTTACGTAGGAAAAGCGGTTGCCATATTGATGAAAAGGCAACCGCTTTTTTTATATCATTCTTACAACATTTTTCTTGTTCCGTTTTCAGAAACACCTTATAATGAGATCAGTCATGGGGATGATCGGCTTCGACGGGAGAGGCTGGTCCCGGATGGCGAGCCGAGAGGTGCCGAACTCGTAAAATCCGCACAAAAACTTAAGTGCCAACCGCACTTCCTACGCTGCTCTTCCCCTCGCTGCATAAGCGAAGTAGAGCTGCAACCGTTTCCTCGTGAGACGGCGTCTGCCTACCCCGTTCTCCGGCCGGAGGTAGAGTGGGCGTCACAACGCCGGTGTGCCGTGCAAAATTCCACAGTTTGCATGAAAGAAGGCTCTAGGGCCTGAGTGGATTGCCTGTCGTTTTTTCTGTTGTTCTCTGAACGTCGGGTGAAACTGAAGATCAACTACGCTCGTAGAGGTTCGAGGGTCGATTCTTTCGGACGCGGGTTCAATTCCCGCCATCTCCACTATAAATGAAAACAGCGATTTCAAGATCGCTGTTTTCATTTAACAACCTCACCTGAGAAAGTCTAATTTACTTCGCAGACAAGTCCTTTTAAGTAATACCCCTCGGGGAAAGATAGTAGAACAGGGTGATCGGCAGACTGATTCATCCATTGAACAATTCGCGCGTCTACATTAGCATCCAGAGCGGCACCGGCTACAATCTTTTGGAAAAGATCGGAGTTAATTCCGCCGCTGCAAGAAAATGTAAATAACAATCCTCCCGGTTTCAGCAATTTGAACGCAAGAAGATTTATGTCTTTATATGCCCGGGCAGCCTTCGCGACGTGCGCCGCTGTGGGAGCAAACTTGGGGGGATCAAGTATGATCATGTCGTAACTACGCCCCCTGTCTCGCAGCCCACGGAGAGCCTGAAACACGTCTTCTTCCATCCATTCCGCCCGATTGGATGGAAGGTCGTTTAATTCAAGATTCCTTTTCGCCATAGCCATCGCTTCAGAAGAACTATCTATTGAGAGAACACTTTCTGCCCCTCCCGCAATTGCATGGAGGCTGAACCCCCCAGAGTAACTGAAGCAATTCAAGACAGTTCGACCATGGGCCATTCTTCCAGACAACAATCGGTTATCTCGTTGGTCTAAATAGAAACCAGTCTTTTGTCCTTTCTGTACGTCCACCAGGCAGCGGATGTTGTTTTCATTGATCGTGATCTCACCGGCAGGATGTTGTCCTGCCAATAATCCAGATTCTTCGGATAATCCTTCCAGTTTGCGGACATCCACATCAGAACGTTCGTAAATCGTCGCCGCCCCCGTCGCCTTACAGGTAATATTTGTAATTACCTTCTTCCACTTATCCACTCCAGCCGAGAGCGATTGAATGACAACGATTTCACCATATTGATCCATGATCAATCCAGGCAAGCCATCAGATTCGCCATGAACAAGCCTGATGGCATCTGTCTTCTTATTCAGTTCTAGGTCCCGGCGAAGTTTTATCGATTGGTTAATGCGTCTCTCCAGGAACTTCTCATCAACGCGGTCATCCTTCACCCAGGACCATACCCTTGCCCTGATCTGCGAAATCGGGCTGAAAGCGGCGTAACACAGCCATTGTCCACTGGATGAAATAACGTCAACCGTGTCCCCTGACCCAGGATTTCCATTAACGTTTTGAATAGCTCCGGAAAAAATCCAGGGGTGCCTTTGAAGTACAGATTTCTCCCTGCCTTGTTTTAATATGATTTGAGGGTTCATAATCAATTCTCCACGAGTCTCAGTAATCCAGATTCGTCGAGAATTGAGACCCCCAGATCTCGCGCTTTATCTAGTTTTGATCCGGGATTTTCTCCAAGGATCAGATAGCTGGTTTTCTTACTTACCGACTCAGTCACTTTTCCACCATTCGCCTGAATCAAATCCTTCGCTCCATCCCGCGACAACGTGGGGAGTGTTCCAGTGATAACAAATGTCATACCTTCTAGTATTGGATTACTCGATAATGTTGATGAAACATCATCTTCCATCGGCCAAACACCAAAATTCCTGAACTTTGATAGCAATTTTTGGTTACCTTCGATCCCAAACCAATCTACAATCGAGCATGCGATATTGGGGCCTACGCCTTCCATGCTCATAAGATCTTCCAGACCGGCCTTTGACAGGGTCGCTAGATCTCTATACCTGGCTGCCAGGTCAGCCGCCATAGCCTCTCCGACACCCCGAATACCCAGGGCCGTTATAAAACGTGTTAGCGATTGTTTCTTGCTTGTTGTAATAGCATCAATCAGGTTATCTGCTTTTTTCCCCGCGAAACCTTCTAATTCCAACAATTTTTCCCGTTCTAATCCGTAGAGATCCGCGGCGTCTTTCACAAGACCGGCTGATATCAACTGTTCCACTATCTTTATTCCACAACCATCAATATCCATTGCGCCACGGGAAACAAAATGTTCAATATTCCGGATCAGTTGTGCTGAACAGGCCGAATTTACACAATACCACGCAACTTCGCCATCCAAATGCTCAACCAGTGTTCCACAAGCCGGGCACACTACCGGTGGCACAAAAGGTTTCTCCACGCCTGTTCTGGCATCAGAAATGGGACCCATGACATAGGGAATTACATCTCCTGCCCGTTTGATCATCACCCGATCGCCAATCCGAATATCTTTCTCTTTTATAAAATCGAAATTGTGAAGAGTCGCCTGTTTGACAATTACTCCACCAACCTCAACCGGTTCTAGAATTGCGTATGGCGTTAAAACTCCCGTACGGCCGACATTCACTCCGACATCATATAATCGGGTTGATACTTCCCGCGCTGGAAATTTAAAAGCCATCGCTCCGCGTGGGTCTTTTCCTACAAACCCAAGTGCGTCGGACAACTCCAGGTCATTCAATTTAATAACAGCGCCATCCACTTCAAATGTCAGAGAATCGCGTGTTTCCACCCTTTGTTCACAGGAAGCTATTACTTCATCCAGATTTTGGCAGAATTCCACTTGATCGGATACCGGAAAGCCAAGGGTTTTCAGGTAATGCAATAAATCCCATTGTTTCCGGGGAATATCTCCATCCGAATCCACAACATCATACGTCAGAATCGCAAGTGGACGTTGGGCTGTTAAAGAAGCATCCAACTGGCGTAAAGAACCAGCGGCGGTGTTTCTGGGATTTTGGTAAATCCTTTCTCCGGCTTCCAATAACCTTTGATTTAAAGCGTCAAAATCTTTGAGGTAAATAAATGCTTCACCTCTGACAACTAGTCGATGTGGTGGTTTCGGTCCATCAGGATTTACTGGGATTTTTAACGGAAGAGAGCGAATTGTTCTCAAATTGGCTGTAATCTCTTCTCCAACTTCGCCATCTCCCCGGGTAGCGCCTCGGATAAGCACACCATCTTCATAATGTAACACAACTGTCAGGCCGTCTATCTTAGGTTCAACGACAAAATCCGCACCTTTGATACGATCATTCAGTTTAGAAATGCGTTCTATCCATGTTTTTATATCATCAGTAGAAAAGGCGTTGGCCAGGCTAAGAATAGGACGTGGATGAGCCAGTTTATCAAATTTGACTGAAACAGCAGATCCCGCTCGTTGACTGGGAGAATCCGATGTGATCCAATCCGGATGACGGGATTCGATTTGCTTCAATTCGACCAGCATAAGATCATATTCTGTATCACTGATAATCGGGTTATCCAGAACGTGATACCGGTAATTATGGAAGTTCAA
>JAAYYW010000006.1 GCA_012515195.1 Leptolinea sp. | reverse complement strand
GCGTCGTTGTGCCGGTGGTGAGGTCGTGGACGAAGACATCATCTGCCGAATTCGTATCCCCGGACACCAGGTTGCTGGCAGCTGATTGGAATACCACGTAGCGCCCGTCCGCCGAGATGGAGAGGTCGGATGAGTAATTGTTCCCCTGCGTCCCATCAGAAGCAACCGAGACACGCGTCGTTATTCCGGTGATGCGGTCGTGGACAAAGATATCATGTCTCGAATTCGTATCCCCGGTCACCAGACTGCTGGCATCTGAATGGAATGCCACGTAGCGCCCGTCCGCCGAGATGGAGGGGTACATTGATTCGCCAGTCCCCTGCGTCCCATCAGAAGCGACCGAGAGGAGCGTCGTTGCGCCGGTGGTGCGGTCGTGGACAAAGACATCAGTAAACCCATTCATATCCCCGGTCACCAGGTTCATGGCAGGCGAATGGAATGCCACGTAGCGCCCGTCCGCCGATATGGAGGGGTATTGTGAGTAGCCGATCCCCTGCGTCCCATCAGAAGCAACCGAGACACGCGTCGTATCGCCGGGAGCGGCAGTTACCGGGGTAACGCTGAGCGTGCTAAACAACAGGGCTGTGATCACAACCAGCGAGAGGATGTTGAGATTAAACCACCAGGTTCGATGCATGGGGTCCTTCATTCCAAACGATATTTCCGCAAAACCATTCCTGCCTGCGCGCAAAAAAATTCCCCGTGCAGGAAAAAGCCTCGGACAAGCTTGATTATGACTGGATGTAATAATCATTATAGAAACTAAGGGGGGCAGGTGTCAACAAAAACGTGAGTTAAAACTTACCATTGTTATTACATTGTAATGAAATCTCTGGAATGATACCCGTGATCCATCCCAAGATGGATTTTGGATTCCTGTATCGAAATTGATACATCATTCTGAATTGCCCGAAAGGTTTGGTAGGTTGAAACTGATTCATGGCATGGTTTTTCTTGGTCTATCTTCAAAAGAGAATAAACTTTCGATCTTCATGGAATTCTCCTTTGTGGAAAAAATCTAGAGCTTAATGTATGTTAAAACAAAAAAGACCAGAGATGGTCGTTTTGGGAAACAGTGGGGGGAGTGGAGATCTGCGCCCTTATGCCCTTTTCTAATCAAGTAACCCGATGGCTACTACCCACCGGGTTACTTCGTACTTCTCAGGATGTAAAGGAGAAACCTGATTTCAGACTGGATGATATCAATACCTTGTTGCTCAAAGAGCTGCCTCTAATTACGACTAAACTAGAAATTCGTATAGTGTACGGATCCTTTCACTCACACTATTCGCGTCGTCAGAGTTGTAAAGGAGAGGGGCGGCAAGGTAAGGGTGGCGTGTCCTGAAGTGACAGCTGGCACTGAAATGGCTTTGGTTGTGAGTTGATTGGGGGTTTCCCATGTGTTGACTTCTTTGGGGTCGTTGCCGGCGAGCTGCCAGGCGCCATCAACCTCGACTGTCTTCCCATCCTGCCAGACGATTTCAGTGCTGACCGATTCTGTCAGGCTGCGGTTTACGATGAAGAGCGCACCTTTTTGGGTTTCAGTATCAAAACTGGCGGAAACATCCAACGCTGGTACGGAATCATATTGCTTTGTCTCCAACAGAGGAGCCTTGACGAGAACATCCAGTGCTTCACCGTGGGCATTATTGCTGACCATTTTGAAGGCATAATATGATGGATGTTTGAGCAATCCGTCTTTGCGTGTGTGCAACCAGGATATTACATTGACTATTTGAGCAACGCAGGCGATTTGTAAAATCTTACTCTTGCGCAGGAAAACATTCAGCCATTGGGCAACCACCAGCGCGTCCTCCAAGTTGTAGATTTCCTCCGCTAAATGAGGAGCCTCTGTCCAGTTACCATGTAGTGGATCGCCTTTATACCAGACTTGCCATTCATCCCATGAAAGATGGACATCATGAGTGCTGCGATTTTTGGCTTTTACAAAGCGCAGTGTGCCATCCAGTGTGTCGACAAATCGTTCAAAAGCAACAGCGCTGGACAGGTAGCTGGCTGTATCATTGGCTTTATTCCCTGCGTAATAATGCATGGAGAGATAATCCACCCGCTCCCAGGCGATTTCAAGCGTGGTGCGGTCCCAATCAGGATAGGTTGCCATACTGTCGTTGGATGATCCGCACAGGATTGTTTTAATGCTTGAATCTTGCCACTTCATCATCTTAGCCGCTTCAAGTGCTTTTTTGCCATAGGCAACTGCGTCCAGTTGACCGACCTGCCAAGGGCCGTCCATTTCATTTCCTACGCACCAGTAGTGTACATTGTGAGGTTCTGCAAAACCGTGGCTGGCACGCATATCAGACCAGTAAGTTCCAACCGGGGCATTGCAATACTCGACAAGATTTGACGCGGATTGGATATCTCCGGTACCCATATTGACGCCCATCATGGGAGCGGCGTTGATCGCTTTGCAGAAATCCATGAATTCATTGGTGCCGAATTGATTAGATTCAATGGATTGCCATGCCAAGTCACGCCGGCGCGGTAGAGCTTCCGGTCAATGATGATCCCCATCCCACAGCCGGTGCTGAACGTGAGGTAGCACATGTGTCTAATTTTAAAAATCTGAATACAGAATTTTGCTTGTAGCATTTCTCCAAATCAAGACCTCAGTAAACAACCCGACATTTATTCTCAAAGCTCGTGGGTTGTCCGCTGGATAATATCGTCCTGGGTTGCTTTATCCAATGTCACATAAAGGGCACTGTACCCTGCCACGCGGACCACAAGATCTTTGTATTGTTCGGGATTTTTCTGCGCGGCAAGTAATGTTTTGGTGTCAATAACATTGAACTGGACGTGCCATCCTTTTAAAGCCTGGAACCCACGAAGCAGGCTAACCAATTTCCAGAGACCCGCATCGGTTGACAGGGTTGAGGGGGACAGGCGCAAGTTCAATAGTTGAGCGAGCATCTTAATGGTTGGAAGACGGGTTGCCGAGCGCATAACTGCGGTAGGCCCGCAGGTATCAGTTCCGTGGTAGTTGGATACGCCTTCGGCTATTGGTTCTCCCGCGCGTCGCCCATCCGGAGTGGCGCAGACAGGTTGTCCCAGGGGAACATTCGCCGAGATATTTGAAGTTGAACCAGCGTAATTGCAGCCAATCGGTCCGCGTCCATCACGCGTTGTGCGGTAAGGTTTGATGATCTCCAAATAATCGTTTAAAACACGGGCGGCTAACCCATCAACTTCTTCCATGTCATTTCCGTACTTGGGCGCGGATAGGAGGATCTGGCGAACCTTTTCGCCTTCCATACCGGAAAAATTGGATGCCAATGCTGACCGCACCTGTTCTGCCGTGAGAGAATGATCTTCAAATACGATCTTTTTTAAGGCCATGAGGGCGTTGGCAACATTGGTGACCCCTGACTGCAATCCGCTTACGATGTCATAAACCGCTCCTCCCTCTTTGATCGTTTTACCTCGGCCGATGCAATCGTCTACCAACGCGGAGCAGAAAGTGTCGGGAACCAGTTCCTCCAATGCCAGGTCGCCGTATGTATCAAAGGAGACGTGCGACCACGAATAATAGGCAAGTTGGTGGTGAAAGGCAGCAAATAGTTCTTCGAAAGTTTTGAAATCTGTTAACTTACCCCTGCCCGGGCAAAGCCGGTTCCCGGTTACCGGATCAGAGCCATCGTTATACGTTAACTCCAGAATTTTTAACAGATTGATGAACGCCATTCCGGTATTTCTGTATCCCCATTTTCCGGGAACTGCCGCTTCCACACATCCAACTATCGCGTAGTTGTGTGCGTCATCGCTGTGTACTCCTTTTTCTAACAGTGCGGGGATGATGATCTCGTCATTTTTCATGGCTGGCATGCCAAAACCAAGCTTTATTGTTCGGGCACATTCGAACAGGAAGCGATCCGGAGTTCCCGAATGATAACGGGCAGATACATTGGGTTGGGTAAGGCGAGTCTTGCGGATGGTTTCCAGAATTATGTAAGAAAGTTCATTGGTGGCGTCTTTCCCATCCGGAGTTTGCCCGCCAATCGTCACGTTCTGATATGTCGGATAGCCGATCCCAAAACGGGTATGGGACCAGGGACGAATTTTGATTACTGAGAATAGCTTGAGCCATAATTGTTCCAAGAGCTCAAGCGCGCGGGATCTGTCAATGTGACCCGATTCCAGATCAGTACGATAATAGGGGAAAGCATATTGATCAAGCCGGCCCAGAGAGAAGGAATGACCATTGCTTTCAATTTGTGTGATCAGGTGGATAAACCAGGCAGATTGAACGGCTTCCTGGAATGAGCGAGCCGGTTTTTGTGGAACCCGGCGGCAAACTTCAGCCGTTTGCAGAAGCTCGGCACGCCATTGTTTATCATCTGTAGCTGCCGCTAATTGTTCAGCTTTCTCCGCGTAACGTTGCGCAAAATGTATGGCAGCACGGCAGGTAATCAGAACACCTTCCAGGAAAGCTTTGGAGCGCATGTCGTTCATGTGCGTGGTTTTATGCAGGATTTCCAATTTTCGCTCTGCCCGTGAGATCACGCTTTCCAATCCTTCCGCGAGAACCCGGGGAATATCCACGATAATATGGCCGTCACCTGATGTGATGTTTCCCCGCCCTGAGATCACACCGATTTCCTGGGCGGTCCAGACTTCCGGCGGCATGGAAGACCTTGCCCGTTCATAAAGTGTCCGGCCCTGCCAGTATGGCAAAACGTCTTCCAGTAGTTCGCGTTTCACTTCAGGACTGACGACAAACTGATCAGCGGGTCGCTGGCTAAACTCATCAATCTCGGATGAAATCCAATCAATGGAATATTCCGGAAAAATGGGTGCGGCACGTGGAGTACTGGCCTGGTTGCCCACTATGATCTCACCAGCCTGAATGTAGATGGTCATATTGCGAAGAACATGCGCCAGGGCATGTGCCCGCCGCAACACGATCGGGTCAGACTCATGCATCTTATAAGCCTCAGTCACCAGTCTGGCTCTTTCAACACACACGGATGGCATTGTGTATAACAAGTTTGTGCGTAAACCCGCCACTGTCTTTGACATCTTCGATGCGGTCAGTGTATTTGTATCTTCTGTTATTACTTTTTCCCAAGACTTCATTTTTCCTCCAATTACCCGCCAATTTGTACAGAAATACCATGCGAAGTGAAAATTGAAGACCATTTTTCGGCTTCCTCTTGCTGCATCGGAGGGTAGTTTTCCATGGGATAGGGGAGGCCAAGAGCATGATATTTTGATTTTCCCAGCGTATGGTAAGCCAGGAGATGAACCTCGTTCACAACCCGAAGTGATTGAACGAATTTTGCAATGGCGATAAGGCTCTCCTTATCCGCGTTGAAATCAGGGATAAGAGGGATTCGCACAATTACTTTTGCGCCTGAACCGGTTGTCTTGCGAAGGTTTTCAAGGATGGTCAAATTTGATGAGCCGGTAAAACGCCGGTGAATGGTCGGGTCGGTATGTTTCAGATCAAACAAGACCAGGTCAAGGTGCGGAAGAAGTCTTTTTATATTCTGCCAGCCTACAGCACCACAAGTTTCAATGGCGGTATGAAAGCCTTCTTCTTTTGATAAACGCAACACAGCCTCGGCAAATTGGGGCTGTAATGTTGGCTCGCCGCCGGTAAGGGTAACGCCTCCATGGTCACTGTAAAAAGCGGCATCACGCAAAACTTCAGTCATGACCTCTCGGGCGGTCATCTCCCTGCCGATAATCGTGAAGGCATGGGAAGGGCAAACTTCAACACACCGTCCACTTTGATTGCATTTCAACCGATCCCATTGAATTTGCTGGTCCCGGGTAGTAATGGCTGATTGTGGGCATGCGGAAACGCATTCTCCACAAAGAAAACAATACTGTTCAAAAAAGGCAATTTCTGGTTGCGGTTGAATTGCTTCAGGGTTTGAACACCAGGAACAATGCAAAGCACATCCTTTAAAAAATACGTTGGTGCGTAAACCCGGACCATCGTGCAGCGAATAGCGCTGAATATTTGTCACTATTCCTTTGGTTTCACGCAGTAAATTCCTCTTTTCCTCATTCATGGAAGTTTTCCCATATCAACGATCCTGCACCAATGACACAGGCATCATTTTGTAACTTCGATAGATGGATATGTGCGGAATCTCTCAGAACGGGATGAATATTCTCGTTTAGCGACTTTAAACATGGATCCAGTAACAGTGAACCAATTTGCGTTAACCCGCCCCCGATTACAATGGTGTCGGGATTTAAGATTTGCACCACTGTGGAGAGACCGATCCCAAAGTAGTGTCCTGCGGTATTCAGCAATCGAATCGCGACCGCGTCACCCTGGCGTGCCGCTTGCGCTATCTTTTCCGCTGGAATGTGGTTGGATTTTTCAGAGCATAATTCGTTGAGCAATGTCTTTTCGTTGTTTTTCAAACAATCCTCTGCCATTTGGCTCAATGCCATGCCGCAGGCATAACTCATCAGGCAGCCGTGTTTTCCGCAGGAGCACAGTGGGCCATCCGGATTGATCACGGTATGGCCAATCTCTCCTGCCGTACCCAACGCGCCGCGGTAGAGCTTCCGGTCAATGATGATCCCCATCCCGCAGCCGGTGCTGAACGTGAGGTAGCACATGTGACGGGAACCCTGGCCCATGCCATAACGGAACTCACCCCAGGCAGCACAATTGGCATCATTATCCAGAAACACCGGAAGATCAATGATCTTTTCAAGAGTCTCTTTCAGGGGGTAATAATTCCATCCGGGGAGATTACTATTGGTGAGCACAATACCTTGATCGCTGTTGACGTGTCCGGCACAGCCGACACCGGCTCCAAGTATTCGATTCTTGCTTACCCCCGCTTCTTTTAAAATCAAATCAACCATGTGGACAACAGCTTCTATTACTTTTTCTGGCATGCAACCGGAATATGAGTTTGTAAAGGAGCGGGAAAGCAGGTTGCCCTGTTGATCTTGAAGACCCACCGCGATCTTAGTTCCGCCAATGTCTATGCCAATTACCAGGTCACGCATAACACCTCTAAAGGGATTTGCTTTTCCCCAGGAATAATGTTAAAGAGATGGATTGAAGCAGCATTATTGAAAGATCTTCCCCAATCGCTGCCATACCGTTTACAGTTGTTGAGAAAGTCATTTATGTGAGGGAAATTGTCCGGCCATCCAGATATTTTATTACTTGATCTTTTGTCGAGCCTGCCAACCACAACCAAGTATGGGTCCGTCATTTCCCAGCTCGGAGACCATCAGGCGGACTCGAGGGCCAACGGTGCGAAAAGAGTATTTGGGAACTGTCAGGCGGGCGGGATCTAACAATAGGTCACCGCATTTCGACACACTTCCTCCAAAAACGAACAATTCGATGTCGAGAATCATAGCCATTGTTGCTACGGCTATTCCAATGGCTTCACCCGCTTCAGTAATGATTCGTAGTGCCAGAGGATCGCCATCTTTGGCTCGCAAGGCAACATCCTGGCCTGAAATTGTGTCATCAACGGTCTGGTTGTTTTCCTTTAATAAACGTTGATAACGGCGGGCAAGCCATGGTCCACTGGTGAATGTATCCAGGCAGCCCCGTGATCCACAAAAACAAGGTTCTCCATTGCGATCAATTGTTACATGTCCCACTTCTCCCGCGAAGTTCTTTACACCTCTTACCAGCTCACCATTCATTATGATGGCAGCTCCGACGCCTGTTCCGATCACCATAAAGACCATGCTGGTCTCATTTCGACCGGCACCAAAGTGAAATTCACCCAGGGCGGAAGCCTTGGCGTCATGTTCCATTGTGACCGGCAAATCTAATCGGTCAGAGAGCATTTGCCGCAAAGGAACGTTAAAAAATTTCGGCAGATTGGTGGGATTGATCAAAACACCGGCTTCGTGGTCCAATGGTCCCGGGCAACAAATCCCGAGAGCTTCTATCTTTTGACCATCTGGGATGTTTTTCTTAAATGTATTGACCACACCAGCTATTCGGTCAACGGCCGATTCAGGACCATCATCCGGATTGGTCGGTATTTTTTCTCTGGCTATTATTTTGTTTTGGGGATCAATTAAACCTAATTCAATTTTTGTTCCACCCAAATCCACACCGACTACCCACGGTTCCAAGATATCCTCCATCCCTGTACGGCTCATTTTATTAGTTGTGCCCCTATTTGGGCTAATTCCGCATCCTCGGCTTCTGTCAATCCGCTGACAGCAACCGCGCCGACAACCAGGTTTCCATAAACAATTGGTACACCGCCTCCCCACGCGGTATAGCGTAGATCGCCAAAGTTGGTCATAGGGAACCCCTGGCTCTTGGAAGAATCACCAATGGATTTTGATTCTTTCTGCTCCCTGGCAGAAGTAAAGGCTTTGTTTATTGCAATGTTGATCGATGGCAACTTGCATCCATCAAGCCGCAAGAAAGCCAGCAGTTCTCCCTGCGAATCCGCTACCGCGATTGCGGCACCTTTACCTCTTTTTTCCAACTCCGATTGGATCGTTTGCACGATAAGGGCAGCATCTGTGTGTGAGAGATGGTCTTGTTTGTACATTTTTTCCTTCTATCGTTATACTTTTTCTCTCTTGATTTTCCGGCCATAACAATCAAGCCAGATAATGAAAACTATAACCAATCCTTTAAGGCCTGATTGTAAATATGGGACATATGAATCAAATTTCAACATGTCAAACGCATTGGTCAAAAGTCCCAACAGGATAATACCGATCGCGGATTTGAATGCTCCACCGATACCACCGGCAAAAGAGGTTCCGCCTACCACAACAGCACAGGCTACATAGAGAGCCGTTATTTCTCCGTAGATCGAATTTCCAGAATTGAGGTGAGAAGAGAGCATCACACCGCCGATGGCAGCGGTTACACCACTTATGACATAGGTTAATGTTTTTGTTTTTAATACATCAATGCCTGAATACTTTGCCACCTCGAAATCGCCGCCAATCGCGTAACAATTGCTTCCAAAAGACGTGCTTCGTAATACCCAATACGTAATGAGAAGCAATACAAGCATCACTATGACCAAAGACGGTACCTGACCGAACAACTTGTAGTTTGCTAGGTTCACAAAGGTCGGGTTTTCACATGCAATCGGATGATAATCTGTCAACTGTTGCGCCACACCCGTCAGGATTACACCCATTCCTAGCGTAATGATGAATGGTTCCGTTTTATGATAAACAGATATATATCCATTAATCGCACCGATGACCGCCCCGACAAGTATTGAGAGAAGTACGGCAATTGGAATTGGAATATTTAAATTTATCAATTGGATGGCAATGATACCGGAGACAGTCATCACCCCACCTATTGATAAATCGACACCTCCTGCCACCAAAACGATCGTTTCCCCTAACGCGAGGATTAACAAGATCGAATTCGAGTTCAACAGATCGATAAGATTGTAGCTTGTGTAAAAGGAGGTGTCGAAGAAAAGCATGATAAAGAATATTGCCAATATTGCAAGGAATGCCTTCTGCATCGACAAAAATTTTCTCAAAAGTGTTGAAATTTGCGTTGCCATAATTAGTTGCCCTCTGTTTGTTGTTTCCGGCTATCCAACCAAATTGCGGTGATTAAGATTGCACCCCTGAGAATATTCTGTATGTATGTTGAAACGCCCATCAGATTCAGGCAATTTGACATCAATATCAACAATAAAGTTCCCAGGACGGTCCGAAGAACGCTTCCCTTTCCCCCTAATAAGGCGGTTCCACCAATGACCACACCCAGAATTGCCTGTGTTTCGTAACCCTGTCCCATTACCGGTGAAGCAAGAGTGACTCTTGATACCAGGATCACGGCTCCAATCGCTGTCATTATGCCTGAAACAGCGTAAATAAAAACGATGGTTTTAGAAATTGGAATTCCGGCTAAACGGGCTGCCACTTTATTTCCACCGGTCAGACAGATAGTTCTTCCGATAAAGGTTCTTTTTTCAATAACGTAAAGAATTATCAGAAGAATCAGGAAAATGATAAATGAAATTGAAAAAATCCCGACCATACCGGAATTGATTGAATCAAATATTGAGATACTGGTTTGCGAGTAGGTCAAAAACTGGGTTATGCCACCGGTGAAGATCAATGCCAGGGCACCGTAAACCAGACTCATACCATAGGTCAAAAATAAAGCCTCAGCCTGCGTAAGGGCACCACTGGAAAGAATAAGCCAACTGTTCAGCAAACCACATGATAGTCCAATAAGGATTCCGATAATGATCGCAGGACCTTGACCAACCCGGTCAATTAGCATTACAGTCGAAATGGCTACTAAAGAGACAATTCCACTAACGGATAGATCAATAAAGCCTCCCATAATAACAAAAGTCATTCCCAGCGCTACCATAATCAGGGTGCCGAATTGTCGAATTATGTTTTCAAAATTTGTACGCGAGAGGAAGTTCGGTTCGATAATGGATGTGATAACCATTAAGATAACAATACCGATCAAAATCAAATTGTTTTTCATCGTGTTGGCAACAAATTGTTTGGTCATTTTTCAATCCTTCGTTTAATCACATCCAAAATCAAAAGCTTTTGACAGAATTTCATCTGCCGCGGCTTGTGTTGGATCAAACTCTCCGGTAATTTTTCCATCGCAAATCGTTATAACCCGATTGCTCATGCTCAAAACTTCATTTAGCTCAGAGGAAATTAGAATGATAGCACTGCCATCTTCGACAATTTTCTTCATAAGCATATAGATCTCATATTTCGCACCGACATCAATACCCTTGGTAGGTTCGTCCAGTATTAGTATCCTTGGTTTTATTTCCAGCCATCTGCCCAATATTGCTTTTTGCTGGTTTCCACCGGATAACATCTGAATTTTTGTTTTTATGGAGGGGGTCTTGATACTCAGGGATTTAATATGTCTTTCACTGATTTTCTTTTCTTCTATTTCGTTGACGAATCCGTAAGAGGTTAATTTTTTCAAACTGGCCAGCGAAATATTCTTGTCAACGGCGAACTGCAGCAATAATCCCTGGATCTTTCTGTCCTCGGGAACCATGGCAAGTCCATAATTAATCGCATCGATTGGATTATTTATATTGACAGGTTTTCCATCCAATAAGACGGTCTTTTGAACTTTGTCTGCCCCAAATATTGCCCGTGCTATTTCCGTTCTTCCGGCTCCCACCAGTCCAACAAACCCTAGAATTTCTCCCTTTTTCAGGTTGAAACTGACGTCCTTCAATTTTTTTGAATTGATTTCTTTTATTTCTAAAATCGTCTCACCGACAAAATTTGGACGGGGCGGATATTCATTTTCAATTGTTCTGCCGACCATCATGGAGATCATTTCATTGCGGGAAATGGCATCAATTTTTCTTGTGTCAATTACTTTTCCATCCCGCATGATCGTAACTGAATTACAAAGATCAAAAATCTCATCCAGCTTGTGGGTAATATAAATTATCGAAATACCCTTATTCTTCAAGTCATGGATAATTTGGACCAACTGTTTCATCTCATCAGATGTAAGACTACTGCTGGGTTCATCCATGATGATAAGTTTTGAATCAAAGGATAATGCTTTCGCGATCTCGATCATTTGCTTATCGGAAACGCTTAATTCTGATACCTCTTTTTTTGTGTCAATCTTGCAACCAATGCTATCTAATAATGCTCGTGCCTTTGAGTGAACTCCTTTTCTCCCCCCCATTTCACCAAACCTGCCTAAAAATATATTTTCCCCCACCGACATGGTATTAACAAGATTCAATTCTTGATAAATAATACTCAACCCTAGTTTCATTGATTGTGCCGGGGTTATACTCTCGATCTTTTTCCCATCAAAGATAATTTCACCACTGTCTTTTTCATATACCCCCGACAATATCTTCATTAACGTCGACTTGCCAGCCCCATTTTCTCCAACAATCCCATGAATAGTACCTTTCATGATCTCCAAAGATACTCGATCCAGTGCCTTGACACCCGGGAACGCTTTGCTGACCTCTTTGATTTCAAGAATGACATTCGTATTGTTATTTTTCATAGGTTTGTCTCTTTCTATTGGGGTTGGATCTCATTCCTGTTATTCAGGAATGAGATCCAACTTTTAGGCAGTTAACTTACCACTCGGGTGGGGTGAAATCGCCGATCGAATCTTTGGTTATGATATCGAATGGAACAATGTTTTCGTATTTCGCCGAGGTGTCCTTATTAAGGAAGAGATTAGCAGTTTTCATGGAATATGTGGTAATGGTCTCGATATTCTGAGCAATTGAAATATAGTTGGGCCAACTCTGGACCTGGTCGAAACCGGTTTTGTTTCCATCGACAGCAACTATCATCACATTTTCCATGCCACTCTTTGCTTTCAGGGCATTGATGACACCGGTCGCGCCATTATCCCAATGGCAGAAGATGGCCTGGATTTCATCACCATATTTCGTGATCATGTCTTCCGCAATAGCCTGAGCCTGAGCGGTATCCCACTGTTGCGGATTTTTGTATTCCAATACGTTGATCTTAGTTCCCTCAATACCACCGGCAAATCCATCGTGGCGGCGGATCGCAGCATCGTGACCAGCCTGTCCACCGATTTCAACCATTGTTGCGCCATCGGGGAACGAGTCCAGGATTGCCTTTGCCGCAAATTCGCCTGCCTGGTTATCATCAACACCCACGAAGAAATCAGCAGATTCTTTCGCATCTTCCGCGGGATTGGACATAAACCAACCCACAACAACACCGGCTTTTCTCGCCTCTGTGAGAGACGGGACGATCGCTTTGGCATCATTAGGATTGACAAAAATCACATCAACTTTCTGAGCGACCGCATTGTTGATAGCTTTTACCTGTTCCTGGACATCACCCTTTCCGTCCAGGACAATAACGTCGAAGCAGTTATCGGCAGCATGCTTTTGGATCATTTTCCACGCGAAAGCCTGCGATGGATTGGCCAACTGACCTGGGATCCAGGCAATTGTTTTCATGCTAGCACATGTTGAAGCGGCAGATTCCGCAGGTTCGGCGGGCGCGGCAGGTTCGGCGGGCGCGGCAGGTTCGGCGGGCGCGGCAGGTTCAGCAGGTGCAGCCGGTTCTGCAGGCGCAGCAGGTTGGGCGGGTGCCGCATTTGCGGCGGGAGTGCCGCATGCAGTGAGAACGATACAACTCAGCATTAATATTGCCAGCAGATTGAAAAGCGACTTCTTGATCATTTCTTTCTCCTTATGAATGATTATCGACTATCATGTTGGTTTTCATTTGGGCAAGATCGGAGACGAACTCCAAATCACTTACCTCAATACACCTTCAAACGCGATTAAGACAACTACTCATATCATTTCCTGCTCATTCTTTGTTTCCCTTGTGAAACACCTCCTCATAAAACAATCTGCCTTTTCGGGAATAGATGTTTGCTTCAGCAGATTAGGCATCCTGTTTCATTATTTGATTTATTTAAGGGTTTCTGAAATCGGAACCCAACGATGTTCATTAGAAGAGTTTATGGCTGCCTCCATCACTTGTTGGATATGCAAAGCATCTCTGAAAGTGGGCATCGGTTGAAAATCATCAGATACTGCCTGCAAAAATCGGTATTGTGATTCCACAAAAGTCGTCGCAAAACCAGGAGCCATTGACCAATCAGGTGCTTTATGATTTTCAAAACGACTGACCGCTTGAACTTTACGGAATCCACTCATCCCGCCTATTGGTTGGTCTGGATCTTTCACATCGAATACTTCCAGCCAGCTTGGATCTTCAGCGTTGAAACGTAACGCTCCACGCTCACCAAAAATCTCAAATTGCAAATAGTTCGTTGCACCTGTGCCCATTCGAGATATCTCAATCGATCCGAGGGTGTTATCAGACATGCGTGTTTGCATCAGAACAATATCATCCACATCTACCGCTGCCTTTTCTGCTGAACCCTGGGCAATTGGCCGCTCTTTGATCAGCGTTTCCATAGTTGCCTGTACCGAAGTAAAGTCGCCCATTAGGAAGTAGATCAGATCAAGGATATGTGAGCCAAGGTCGAACAATGCACCGCCTCCGGCAATGCCTTTTGTCAATCTCCATGAAAGAGGCTTGTTCGGGTTGATATAACTGGAACGATAAAAGCAGCCCCTATATGAGAAAATTCGCCCCAAAAAACCATCATGGATCATCTGACGGGCACGAAGAACTGCAGGGTAATACCGGAAATTAAAGTTGACCTGGTTCTTCACCCCCGCTTTTTCAACTGCTTCCACAATACTTTTTCCCTGTGCCACATCATTTGAAAGCGGTTTTTCGCAATACGCATGCTTACCGGCTGCAGATGCCGCGCAGATGATTTCTTCGTGTAAGTGGTTGGGGACGCAAATATCTATTACGTCAATATCTTTTTGGGACAGAAGTTCTCGATAGTCTGTTGTCCATACTTCACAATCGAGTTCCCTGGCAGCATTTTCGGCCGCTGTTGGATTCACATCCGCTACTCCGACAAGTTTTATCGTATCGGCAGGCAATCCATAGTGAAATGGGATAGACCGGTAGGCCATGCCATGAACCCGTGCAACACCTCCGTAACCAATAATTCCGACTCCAAGTTTTTTCATTACTACTCCTTTTGGGATAAGGATGTTTCTGTTTGTCTATCTCTGCTTACGCGAAAGGTTGGTGTCATTTTTCCCCGCGTCAATTCTTCTTCAATAATCCACCCGGTGTACGGTATATCTCGCTGGTTTTATCAAGCTCAGCCCTCAATTTATGAACGGCGGCGTTGATTTGTCCAGTACCCGGTACGAACTTACCGGAAGGCCCTTTTAATAAAGGAGAAGAAAATTCACCAACTGTCATACCGGCTTTAATGAAGCCAGCCAGGTTGTCTGTGTTCAAACCGCCGTCGACCATCAGCTCCATACGATCTTCCAATCCGGCAGCCGAAATCATGTTGTGCATGTTGGAAATGTTTGCGTACATTATTGGATCGGTGTCGTGCGGGCTTTTTCCTGATTCTTTGACCCAGAAATGAGCCCGGCTTTCGTATTCAATGATGTCTACATATGGGACGATGTATTGCTCAAACGCGTTTACCGGAGTTCCCTGCCAGGCCCACACGCCGACCTTTAATCCAAGTTCGTCTTTGATATACGTAATGGCCTGGATCATCATCTCCCCCATTGTTTCAATCGGTAATGAGATCAAATTCACGCCAAGATCTGCCAGTTGCTTGAAAACATCAAAACTCGGGCGTACCATTTGCAATTGAGCTTCAATTTCCAGTTCGGTGCTTTTCCGTAAACCTTCCAAAATATCAAAACCGCCACGCGGCATACCAAAATCCATATATTTGCCATCGCGAACTTCAACGTGGAACCAGTCGACTCCAGCTTGTTCCAACTCTTTTACCTGGGCCCCCAGAACAGAGTAATCTGCCCAGAATAGACCCGCGGCAATTTTCGCTTTTTGGTTTACTTTCCCTATTGTGTCTTTCATATTTATCATTCCTTAAGTTAAGATTGTTTTCTTCTGGAAAATGGAAGCGTTAAACTACACGGCATCAGGTTGAGCCGCTGGATTTTTAGTAAACAGTATTAAGTTGTTCGGGTTGTTAAAGAGGTGGGTGGAGAATTACTTTTGTGTTTCGTTCTCCATCTTGAGTACGGCTGTAGCTGTTTCGATATCTGTACTCAAGATTTTGATCACGCCGGTCTTAAGCGCGCCTAGTATTGCTCTGGTTTTCTTAGGACCCATTGCTACTGCGATTGTGTTCGGTATTTGCTTCATTTCCTCCATAGTCAGTCCGATAATGCTTTGATTAATATGGCATTGGTGAAAACTGCCATCAAGACAAAAGAAAAGGCCGCCAATATCTCCAACTGTGCCATCTTTTTCCATGGTTTTTATTTGATCGGCGGAAATCATATCTGCCTGTACATAGCGCGAGTTATTGGGATCAAGGTTTCCAATACCTAATAACAAAATATCTGCTTTCCGGGAGGCATTCAATGTAAGTTCAATGGATTTTTGCCTTCGCAGTACAGCCGCTTCTTCCGGGCTGTTCGCCATTAATGGAGAGGTTAGATACAAAACCTGACCCCCCAGTTTCTGCGCCAGTTGACGCGCCAGAGCCGCACTGTCAATATCCTGCAACGCGAAAGGGATACTCCCCATAGCCTGCGCCACATTTACGTGAACTTGCGACGTTGGTTTTACGGCATTTATCACTTCATACGTCGAGCGGCCCAGGCATACCGCCAGTGTCATTCCATCTTCAAGGATCATTTCCAGGAAATTTGCGGTCATCTGCCCGAGCCGGCTAAGGATAACCGTTTCGTCTGTATTTTTTGAGCTTAATACAAGGGCCTTTTTAAGTTTAAAAACATCACATAACTGTTTCTCAACGGCATTATCTCGTTCAATCGGCCAGCCTATAACAATTTTTACAATGTTATTTTCGCGGGCTTCTTTGAGTAACCGATAGACTTTCACCCGAGATAGCCCTAATTCATCGGCTATATCGTTCTGGCTTTTTTCTTGTTCGTAATACATGGAACCAATTTGCGCGAGGAGTTGATGATGGCTATCTTTCATGGTTATGTTTTTATCCTCGGGAGTGGAGTGCAAATGCACAAGAAAAGTGCATGTGCACAGTATTGCACGTTTCATAATGAATGTCAATAGGGAATTCTTAATTACCTGCAACCGGATAGAAACAAAGGCAGAAAAATGAAGAGTTACTCATCCCGCGGTAGCAAAATAGTTGAGAATCTTCCCAATTTACCAGGCAAGATTTTTTTCATGAGCAAACCTTCTCTAATTCTAAGAACGCGGGCAGTCGATATCTATTTCTTAGAGTGCATTCGCCTGCCCTGGCTGAGTTGCACCAGGAGTACAAAGAGAATCGAAAACGCCAGCCCTTGTGGACTGACGTTAAAGTAGATAGTGCCTTACAGCATTTTTTGTTGGTAACACGGAGTAGACCTGTGCCCCAAAGAGGTATTTGCCTGTCCTGGATTGCTTAAATCGGGCTGGCAAAACAACGGTTTAAAAAAAACTGCAGACACCTGATAAACCTTGTTGTTGTCGGGACTACATCCTAATCCGGCATAAACTTCGTTTAATTCTCCCAATAGAATAGGATAACGTCTGTTTCTGATCAAAACACATAGTCATTAACGGTGTTGTCGGAAATATTACCAGCCTCTGCAATGGCTCGGTTTGATTAGCCTTTCATAATCATAGAAGAATGGGAGAATCGTCTAGGATTTGCCCAGATTACTCCATGAACTACAATACCTAATGTTATGCATGGTCAAGTAGATATTTTGCGGTGATCGAGTCGGTTACCAGCGCATTAATAAATTTTCCCCGCAGCGCACCAAGAATGGCATCGCCTTTGCGATAATCGCCGGCGACTGCTATAACCGTATCGATTTTTGATAGAGTTGGCAGGTCAATCCCTACGGTACGATCATTGATATCGATATTTAATAATTCCCCATTAACGGAATAATGATGGCCGCAAATATCCCCTGCCACCCCCGCGTCTTCCATTTTTTGACGTTCTTCTTCCGTGATATAGCCCGAAATTTTCAGGCTGTATAAATCAGGATCAATCGATCCTATTCCGACCAGGGCAATATCTGCTTCGCCAGCGCGGTTAAGGGTTTCCTTAATGCTGCGTTCCTGTAAGAGAGCGTCACGCACAATTTTGCTCTCAACCACCAATGGTGTATGTAGATGAAGGCAGGTAGCATTCAACCGGTCACTGAGCAACTGTGCCAGTAACGGGCCGTCAGTGGGGTTGTTCTCCAGACCAGTAGCTCCAATTAATTGGATGACATACGTACCATTCATCATTCGAGGTTGCATGGCATTTATCATATGCCGCAATGCGCTGCCCCAGGAAATACCAATAACCATATTGTCTTTTAATATCTCATTAAAGTATTTGGCAACTAGCTGCCCCAAACCAACAAGAATATCAGTATAGGATTCATTTTCCGTCACCATAACTATTGCGGATTTCAATCCAAAGGCAGAAATCAAATCGTTTTCCATTTGTTGCCAGGTCCATGGATATTGCACATTGATTTTCACGATGCTCCGCTCACGGGCTTCTGCGATCATCCGGGAAATTATAGGACGGGCAATGCCGGTAATCTCCGAAATTTCCTGTTGGGTCTTATTCTGGTCGTAATACAAAGAAGCGACCTTCGCAAGTAAAGCCATCCGAAATTCGGTATTTTCCATGAACCACCTTTAACTCAAGCAAGAATATCAGTTTATTTAGTTCTCATTTTATACCATAGATAAAAAACTAACACTTAAATACTTTCGCATAAATGTACTGAAAATACAACACAATATGACATAATACTTGAAAACAAATGACAGTAATAATGATTGACAAATGTATTTCCTGAATATATACTAATGTTATGGAAATATACCGGTCATTTGTGATGTGGAGGTGATGTTGCACGAAAATGAAATGTATCTCTGCCAGTTGAGCGATCTGAATTTGTATGGCGAATATATCCAGGATTTGATGGTTGCCATTGCTCGCATGTAATCAGGATTGTTCCCGCATGAGAAATCGAACTCTTTGAGAGCGATTTTTTCAAAAGAAAAATCATCAAAAATTCCTCGGCATTCTCTTCCGCAACATATCATTGAATGCCTTGCCACAAACTCCGACCCGGATAGCCATTTTCATCCACCGCCGGAACCAAGTAACATCCCCCTTTTTTTGAAATTTTTTATATTTGATTGGAGGTCTCGTATTGATGACTACCCCTCTGTTGCAAATTGCTTTGGATTATATATCGCTACCCAAAGCATTGGTCATGGCATACCAGGTCGCACCTGAAGTGGATATTATCGAAATAGGAACACCGCTTTGCAAAGCAGCTGGACTTGAAGCTATCCGTGCCGTGCGTGAAATTTGTCCGGATAAACTGATCCTGGCAGATCTCAAGACGCCGGACGTGGGGGGACTCGAAGCAGCAATGGCATTTGATGCGGGTGCCGACATGATGACAGTAATTGGCGGCGCAGCCCTGGCAACCGTCGAGCAGGCATATTCGGTCGCGCGTAAACGGGGCAAGGAAATGTTAATGGAACTCACCGGGGTCCGTGATATTCTGGCGAGGGCAACCGAGTGGCGCAAAATTGGCGTTGATCGGATTGTTTACCATCGTGAGTGGGATGCCCAATCTGCCGGCCGCGAATGGACCGAAGCAGATAAAGATATTATCCGCAAGTTGATTAACATGGGCTACAGGGTCACGATTACCGGGGGAATGACACTTGACCTCCTGCCATTTTTTGCCGATCTGCCAGTCTCCGTTCTAATCTGCGGCCGTGGGATTCGCGAAGCTGCAGAACCTCGGGCTGCCGCTCACCAAATGCGTATGGCATTGGCTGACCTTTGGTCAAAATCAGCTTCCAACCTCTCATCATCTAATGCTTCAACGCCTAATTCTTCATTTGCCGATCTATCAGCAAAAGCAGTTCGTTGGGGGGTGAGTGGGATGGGCCTGTCTTTGGTTATTGATGGACGCGAGTGCCCCGGTTGTGATTCTCCTCTCCGCTTCTGCCTGGGTACTCAGATAGAAATCCAATGCCCTGGCGATTTACGGTCAGATGATGTTATTCGGGGATTGGGACAGATTATTACGGCGAATGGCGTTTTTGGTCGGGTATCAGAAAACGCATTTTTTCTCGACCCATCCCAGTTAGGTGATCTATCGCGCAACCGGGTTATTGATCTTTTGAACGCTACCGGGACAGCCTTACGGAATCTGGGTTACCCGGTCGATACAAACGCGGGTATTAAAGCCGCGAATCAAGTACTTGGAATTTCCTAGGAGGCATGAACACATATGACTACATCGAATGTACATTTGACAGCTTTGGGGATGGTAGAGACAAGAGGAGTTGTTGCTTCAATTGAGGCAGCAGATGCGATGTTGAAAACCGCTCATGTAACATTGACCGGACAGGAAGAGATTGGTGGTGGCTACACCACAATCTTTGTTCGGGGAGAGATCGGGGCAGTGCGATCTGCAGTGGATGCTGGCGCTACTGCAGCAAAGCGGGCGGGGGAGTTGGTAGCGGTTCATGTGATCGCCCGTCCACAGGCAGCGTTGGAACCATTGCTGCCACAAGTCGTGAAATCTAGCCGGCGAAAAGCAGACTGATCAGGAGGAAATTGATATGCAACTAAGAACCTACTTACTCATTGATCAGATGCAGCCGCAGTACGGGGCACTGACGGGAAAAACGATGCAAGGTGAAATTCCGGTAGAGGGCATGGCAGAGATTTATATTGAAACAGCACCCGCCTCTGACATCTATCGGGTAATGGATATTGCATTAAAAACAATGGATGTGCGGGCGGGAGCCCTGGCTGTAGAACGCGAATATGGATCGTTGGAGATCCACTCGCGCCATCAGGAAGTAGTGAAGGTCGCCGGCCAGCAAGCATTGGAAGTGCTGGGGCTGACAGAGAATGACCGGTTGAAACCAGAGATTTTATCTTCATTGTTGATCTCAAATGTCGACCCATTTCAGGCACAGCTAATTAATAAGACAGCTTTCGGGGGATTGTTGCTGGCAGGCCAAACATTGTGTGTATTGGAAGTGATGCCTGCAGCGTACATCGTATTGGCGGCAAATGAAGCTGAAAAGGCGGCGAATATCACATTGGTAAATTACACTCCGCGCGGACGCTCGGGACGTCTGTATTTTTCCGGGTCGGATGCAGAAGTTAGGCAGGCACGGGATGCGGCAATTAAGGCGATCGAGGCACTTCCTGGGCGCACAAAGTGAGAGGTATAAAGCATGCGAACCTTCTACACAGAAAGTGATATTGATGATCTTGCAGCCAGCGGTGTTCAACAGTTGGAAGTAGGTCAAGGGGTTGTGCTGACAGATGCGGCACGGGAGCGGGCTGAGGAACTGGGAATTGTCCTGGTTATCCCGGGCAGCGCTCCAACCGCAAAAGCTGCGGCAATCGCTGCACCAGTTCTGAGTGCAATTCCACCAAGCCGGCCGCAAGGTTGTCAACACGAACCATTTGATCTGAAAAGCAATCCGGTTGAAGCTGCCAGAAGTGGGGGCCCAGTAGTGGATCAACTGGTAGAAGCGGTAAGCGCGCTGAAGAAGCGAGGAGGCTAATATGCGTATCGCGAAAGTAGTTGGCGTGGCTGTCGCCACAGTCAAAGACCAGCGGTTGGAGGGGGGTAAGTGTATGCTCGTGGCAGCAGCTGACCCAACTGGGCAGGCACAGGGTTTGCCGTTCGTGGCCTTTGATATGGTCGGAGCGGGTGAAGGCGAGTTGGTACTGGTTGTGGAAGGTAGTTCAGCGCGAATTGCATCCGGGGATCCCAATCGTCCGGTAGACGCAGTAATCATTGCGATACTTGATTCCCTCCGACACGACGGTCAAATGATGTACCCAAAGAATTAATTAATTATTTCCGGAGACAAATAATATGGCTCAAACGACAGGTAATTCGGTTCAAAAATCAGTGGAAGTAATCGGCGACCAGGCTCTGGGCATGATCGAAACACGTGGTTTGGTGGCAAGCATTGAAGCCGCTGATGCCATGGTGAAAGCCGCAAATGTGACCCTGCTTGCGAAGAGGGCAATTGGTGGAGGCTATGTGGCCGTTATGGTCCGCGGAGATGTGGGCGCAGTAAAAACTGCTCTGGCAGCAGGCCGCGAAGCAGCGGGACGGATCGGTGATGTAGTATCAGTCAGAATGATCCCAGGCCCACATATGGATCTTGAAGCATTATTGCCGCCGGTAGCGGCTGCATCATAGAAGGCGGCCGGAAATGAGTGAGCCAGCCAAGATGACGGTTACGCGGCTGCTCCGCAAGAAGCGCAGCGGCGAAAAAATTACCATGCTGACAGCGTATGATTTTCCAATGGCGAAATTCATAAATATGGCTGGAGTGGATATTGTTTTGGTCAGCGACGCGGTAGGAACGGTAGGTCTTGGACGACCGGAAGCGGTGTCGGTGAGTGTGGATGAGATGATCTACCACACTCAGGCCGTAGCTAATGGGGCAGGAAACGCCATGGTTGTGACTACCATGCCGTTTGGCACGTATGAGACTGTGGATCAGGCAGTGGTCACCGGCGTTCGGCTGATGAAAGAAGGCCACGCTGATGGGATCCATATGGAAGCTACGGCCGCCGACGCGCCGAAAGTAAAAGCACTGGTACACGCGGGTGTGCCGGTAATGGGTCATCTCGGGATCACCAAACAGAAGATCGTACGTACCGGCACGATTCAGATACAGGGGCGGACAGCGGCGAATGCGGGCATTGCCGTGGCCGATGCCGTGGAACTGGCGAACGCTGGCGCTTTTGCACTGGTCCTTGAGTGTATCCCGGATAGGTTGGGAGAGATCATCACCCGCAGTCTGGAAATTCCAACGATCAGTATCGGTGCCGGGGTGGGTTGTGACGGACAGGCCCTGGTGACCCAGGATATGCTCGGAATGTTTAAAGAGATGTCCCCCCGCTTTCTTAAGTTATATCTGGATCTGACACAGACTATTGTGACTGCGTTGACTCAGTTCCGCACGGAAGTGGAGCAGGGAAAATTCCCGGGACCAGAACATACATATGTGATTGACGATGAAGAACTGGGCAAATTGTTGACTCAGTTGCAAAACAGATCTGCTCAATAAAAGAAAAGGAGAAACCGAATATGGCTGAGTCTTTAAAAGGGAAAGTTGCGGTAATTTCAGGAGTCGGTTCAGGTTTCGGGAAAGCCACTGCGCAATTGTTCGCGAAAACAGACCAGGTTGGTCTGGTGCTGATCGATTTCAATGAAAAAGCGTTGCAGGATACCGCTGATGTTTGCAAAGCAGCAGGCTCAAAAGTTGTGGCCATCGCGGCCGATGTGACGAAATCAGAGACCTTTGAGATAGCTCTAAAAGCAACCGTCGATACCTTCGGAAAGATCGATTTCCTGATCAATTATGCGGGCGGCGCGCTTAAAGTCGCTCCTATCGAGGAAATGGACGATGTTATCAATCGGCGCATCATTGACCTAAATCTCACCAGCGCCATTTCCAGCTGCCGGGCATTTACTCCTCTGTTCAAAAAGCAGGGATTTGGCAAGATCATCAATGTGTCCAGTGTCTGTGACCGCCGCTCCTGGCCAGGCTGGTCGGTGTATTCAGCCGCAAAAGCTGGAGTAAATGCGTTCACGAAATGTCTGTATACAGAATTGCGGCCCCATGGCGTGGCTGTAACGCTGCTTGTCCCGGGCGGATCCAACACTGGATTCCAAAAAGCTGCAGTAGGTGTTACCAAGTTTGAATGGGATGAGGAATTGGCAGTCCGGCCAGAGCATTTTGCTGACATGGTCTATCAAACTTGTGCTCTTACAAAAGGTGCATGCGTTTCTGAGTTGCATGTATATGGGTTGGCTCAAGACATAAGCGGTTTCTAATATGGAAACAAATCCCTTTTAAGGGAAGTCCTGAAGGTTTCGAACAACAAACATACTGAGCTTCCATTTTGTCCTGAGAAACCAATATCCCGTAATAAAGGAGGTGACAAAGAAAAACTAAATAGAGTGGAACCTTTTTTGCACTAGATCATCAACAGTTGGCTCTACATCGAAATTAGTGCAATGAGATCGGGTTTCACCAGCAGTAGCCAAAAATGTGGATAGGGGGAACGTGTCCAGATAGATGGTTGGAAGGAAGAGGCATTCAAAAGCTCTTCACCTCATTCTCACTATTACCGAGAACTTTATTCCTTATTAAGGAGGAATTCCGAAGTGAAAAAGAATCTGTTTGCTCTTTTGATCGTAGTTGTACTGGCGAGCATGGTTTTCACAGCTTGCGCTCCGGCAGCAGCACCTGCTCCGGCACCTGCTGATGAAAAACCCACCGAAGCTGCTGCTCCGGGGAAAGCCATGAAGATAGCCTTCTTTGTATCTGACTTAAGCAATGTCTTCCATCAAATGCAGGCTACTGAAGCGAAGAAGTACGCCAAAGAGAAATACGGTGCTGACGTATTCGTGTTCGATGGTAAATCTGATTCGACCGTCATGGTCCAGAATGTTGACCAGGTCATAGCACAGGGCATGGACGCCGCGACAATCCAGCCCTGGGACGCCGATTCAAACAAACCCGGTGT
>JAAYYW010000095.1 GCA_012515195.1 Leptolinea sp. | reverse complement strand
ATGGTCAACCACTCCATGACGCAAGTTTGCATTTCAACAACTGGTACGCGAGAGCAGGCGCGAATTTCTTTTCCACCGCCTTGTGGACCATCACAGCGCTCCTGGTCATCTATTGGCTGAAACAGCGTAACGCTCTGGATAAATTCCTTGGAACGCGTTTTGACGGCCGGTCCATTGGATTTTTTGCCATCGGAATCATTGTCCTGATCGCCATAATTCGATCGGTCGCCCCCGCTGAGAGCCCATGGCTGAGGTTTGTGGCCGAAAACCGCCGGTTTGAGGAACTTTATCCGGGGAACGGGTTGATGGTAACGATCATCCAGCACCTGTATTACATCGCGGAATCGGCCATGGTCGTTCTGGTTCTCGCCGCCTGGCAGCGGGCGGGAGAAATCTGGACGAAAAAGACACTGGTCCCCTGGGGCGGTCTTGGCCTGGCACTCACCTGGGGCATATCCCATGGGTTGTGGGGGATCATCCCCAGCCTGGTAATAGGGGTGATCTTTGTGAGTACACGGAAGAACGCGCTGCTCAGCCTGGTTTCCGTATTGATGCTTTTTGTTGTGTATTCTTAATGAAAAAAGTGTCCCAACTTTTTTTGATCGATTTGCGTGGATGTAATCTACGCATAGACTAGTCGCCAGCACAAAATATAAAACGGGAGAATGGCAATTGAATAACTTCACAGAATTCATTGAAAACGCGATCGCCTGGGCTTTGGATAATCAAAGCCGTGAGGATTACAAATTCAAATGCCTCGCCTTTGTGGAAGACGCGTATGAATTAGGGAACAATATTGAAATGTTTGGCGGCTCCACGGCCGCCGAATCGGCGGAAGAATACGGTGTGAATCCGGCAGGAGAGCCGCCCAGGGGTTCATTCGTTTTTTTCAGCACACACGGTCCGGTAGATGGGGTGGAGAAAAACTGGGGACATGTCGGGTTGTGCATCGGGAACGGAGATGTGATCCACACTTGGGATGTCATCCGTGTCGACAATTACTTGAATATCCAAACACTTTCCGGCGCGCCCGGTTGGAGTCAACCGGAATACATCGGGTGGACACCCCCTGATGTATTCCTGAAAGGGTATATACAGCGGTAATGGGCATGGAGGAAGAATGTCTGTCAGTTGGGGTGTGCTTCCCGTCGTTCCTGAGATCCACGGTTGGTTAAGCGAAAACGGATTCCCGGTCGATATTCCCCAGTCCCGGTATCCCACGCTGGAAGAACTGCTCACGGTATTGCGATCCTTTGATCTTACGGTCCAGATAGAAGAATTACCCGAAAGCACACTTGGGATCAGCGTCGGAGAACCGCGTTCTTCAGCGTATGTGTACATCCTGGGCAACATTAAAGAGGATGGCTTTGCTTTTCATTTTTACGAAAACACGGCCGGTGAAAAGTTTATGCTTGATATCTTGAAAAGGCTTTGCGAGAAATACTGCAAAGCACTGGTTATTTACGAATCATCGACCGCCACACCCTGGCTCATCGTTCCGGAAACGGATGCCGATCAGGCTGTGATTGAATGGAAACGCCGGATCAGGGAAAACTCCATCCATTAGCAAAACCAGAATCCCGGCCAGAAAAAACAGCATACTCCCGCGAAACAGGCTGCCGTATGGTTGTCCGGTCTGGTGGGATTAATCCAATTCTGGTGCAAATCAATTATTGGTATGAAATAATAGGAGTTTGAGAAAAAAAGGGGGATAATACATTTCTCAGAATGATTCATTTGTTGGTCAATCTAACAAGGAGAGTCTCAGATGCGCACTCTTGTATTCATACTGATGCTTATTCATGGGCTTATTACATTAGCCCAATCACCGGCAGGTTTCAAACCATCTGAAGGAGTCCCCAATCCGGGTTGGCTAGGCTGGTGGCCGGTAAACCTCGGGCAATCCTGGCTGATAGAGCAGTTCGGGCTGTCGAAATCCGCTGTGGGTACAGTAGCCGGTGTTCTCTGGCTCGCGGCAGGCCTGTGCCTGGTCGGCGCGGCACTTGGTTTGATGGGGTTTGTTATCCCCACAGGTATCTGGCGGCTTCTGGCTTGTATTGGCGCCGGTCTGTCACTCGTGTTGTTCCTGGTATACGCTCATCCCTTTTTCGCCGTCGGGATCGGGGCAAACCTGGCTATTTTACTCGTGCTTTTGTGGGCCAAGTGGCCGCCGCCAGATGTGCTGGGTTCCTGATGACGCAATAAGCAACTGTTTATACAAAAAAGCCTTGTTTTCTCTTCTAGACTGGATGAGAATAAAAGCGCAGTTGTCTCGGTCTTGATTCCTGCAATTTTTTCTGGAGATACTATGCCCTCAAAACACGACCAGTACGCTTTTGAATATGATCAACTGTCCAAAGAGTATCATAATCACCTGGCAGATGTTCTTTTCGGTCTTTGCTTTGAAGATATTAATCCACAGGAAAAAATTCTAGATGTTGGCATAGGAACGGGAATTTCCTCTGTTCTATTTAGAAAGGCAGGTCTTGACGTTTACGGAATCGATGGGTCGCAGGCCATGTTATCTGTCTGCCGCACGAAGAATATCGCGCATGAGTTGATTGAACAGGATATTCAAGACCTGCCATGGCCGTACGCAGACGTTTCAATTCATCATGTGATCAGCTGCGGCGTATTCCATTTTTTGGGAGACCTTTATCCCATTTTCAAAGAGATACAGCGCGTTCAGATCAGCGGCGGCCTTTTCACATTTACCGTTATGTTGACAAATCAAAAAGGAGAACAGCAAGAAAATTTCAATTATCAAATTGAAGATGGTTTCCCTGTTTTCACCCATAGCAGGCAATATATCAATCAAACTTTAAGTGACCTGCACTATTTCATAACAAAAGAGATCGTTTGCTTATCAAGTGAAAAGATTTTTCGGGTTATCTGTGCCCAAAAAGCTTGATACCTTCCTCGTAATTTTTCAATTGATTCCCCCAAAAAAGATTACAAAAATAATCCACAATAAAACATCAGAAGGATAAATGGTGTGGATCACCGACAGTCAAAACTTGCCGTATTTACTGCTCCGAAACATGCTCCTTAGCCGCAGGGGCGGCGTAATCTTGACGAATCAGTGTTTTCTGACCCACTATCAGGATTATCCCGAGCAGGACAAAGGGAGGCATTACGCACACGAAACCCGGAATGGCGATCCAGTTATTCCGGTTGATGATGATCAGGGATTGAGAAAAAGGATCTCCCAGAAATTCATTGATGCGATCCGCGGATTCCCGCGCGGTTCGGGTGTTCAGAAAATTGGCACTTATGGTCATGGAATTCGCCGAATTCTGTATACTCACTTCAGTGAACTCACAATCATACCGGCCTATCCGCCCTACTGAATCACAGTGTATGGCTGGTTCTGCCCCGACAATAGTGTTTATGAATTCCGGGCGGGTTAAAGCAAAGGCGTCGAACCAGAATATCTGACCCGAACACTCCACGCTTCCGTCTGGCTGCCTGTTGCAGGTCAGGCGATGTGTCTGACCATACAGCAACACAGATCCCATCCCCAACAAGAGTAAAAACCAGCCAAGGAAACGCAATGGTTTTTCATGTGTTTTCCAGTAATCGGATTTGCCGGGGTCATAGAAGATAATTCTAGTCAATCTTGATTTCATGCCACTCCGGGATACACCTGCAAGGTTGTTTCAATTAAACATCATTTTGTTTGAATGCAATTCAATTATTCCTTTTTAACAAAAGACAACCGCCAGTAGTAGAAGAGATTACTCGCAAACCTCCAATAGGTGTCATCCGTTGACAACAGAATTCTGGTTCTAATCCTTTTTCTAAATAAGATAAAATAGATTTTATAAAGCCAATATTTTTGAACTTGCAAGATTTTTTCTTATACTGCACACTGATAAAAAAGGAGGATATTTATGTCAGAATCTCAAAATCCCAAAACCGATGGCAATGAACAAATGGAAAAACTGATTCCGCTTCAGGTGGGTTCCATGACCCCCGAGCAGATTGCCCAGGTTTTTATCCATCTCCCGGTCGATGTGACCTTTGTGGATGAAGGCAATGATGTGCGTTTTTATTCCGGTGGGAAGCATCGCATCTTTGAGCGAACTCCGGACATCATTGGACGAAATGTGATGAATTGCCATTCACCCGACAGCGTTCAAATCGTTTTCAAGATACTGGAGGATTTCCGCGCCGGGACAAGAGACACGGCGGAATTCTGGATCCAGACGAAACCGGATACCCCGGAAAACCGGATGATCCATATCCGCTACTTCGCTGTACGCGATAAGGCAGGGAAATTCCTTGGAACCCTGGAAGTGACGCAGGATGTTACGGAAATTCAGAAACTCACAGGCCAACGCAAATTGCTGGACGAGGAAAAATAGACTGAAGATTTACCCAGTTCACATTCCGGGTAGCTTGCGCGCCTGGTTCAGCACCTCTTCAATCAAACCAGCCGGTTCAAGGATTTCCACTGATCCGGCCAACCCGAAGACCAGCATTTTTGCCATCAAATCCGAATCCAGGTTCAATGATATGGTCAACCAACCCCGTTCATCCCCCTGTCCGGTCATCATCCATCGCCCCGGGAAAAGTGATTTCAGGGTTGCGATGAGGTCAGGGTGGATACGAAATATATAATTATGGTCTGAAAATTCTTCTTCAAAACTCTTTAGATGGCTTTGCCAGTATTCCGATAGGTCGAAATCAACCCGGCGTGAGAAAGACCTATCCAAAATATGAATGGAATGGAAGCGGTTGACCCGGTACGTGCGCAATTCGTTTTCCCTCTCGGCAAGTACATACCAAAGGCTGGATTTACAGATTAGACTGTACGGAGCCAAAACTTTTTCCGTGGTCTCCCCGTTATATTTTTCGTAGGTCGCTT
>JAAYYW010000094.1 GCA_012515195.1 Leptolinea sp. | reverse complement strand
TACACGCACCCGTCTGGCTCATGAAGCTGCGATGCATCGTTTAGGTGGACATGTTACTGGTTTTTCAGATGCCAAGATGACTCGTGCAGGCGATTGGTATCAAGAATCAATTAAAGACACAGTGAAAATGCTGGAATTCTATGGTGATGTTATTGTTATGCGTCATTTTCAACAGGGCGCACCACATGAAGCAGCAAAATGGGCCTCAGTACCGATAATCAATGGTGGTGATGGTTGGGGAGAACATCCAACTCAGATTCTGACAGATTTGTATACAGTTATGACGGAAATGGGTACATTGGATGGTTTAACCTGGTTATGTGTTGGTGATATGCGCATGCGAACAATGCATTCCATTGCATACGCGCTTACCCAATTTGACGCAAAAGCGATATTTGTAGCCCCTCCTGAAATGTCGATGAAACCTGAATTCAAAGAAGAGCTAAAGCAGTACAACCTCGACTTTACAGAAGCCGGTCATGTTGGTGATGTAATTGACCAGGCTGATGTGATCCTAGTTGAACCGGTTGTTCAGCCAGATTACACAAAATCACGTCAAGAAGCCGGCGAACATGGTGAGACACCCGCAAACTACAAAATCACCCGTGACCTTCTTTTCAACAAGGCAAAGAGCGATTCAATCTTGTTACACTCGCTCCCACGCATGGATGAAATCCCACCGGATGTCGATATAACCAAACATTCCCGCTACTGGCAAGAGGCATACAACGGTGTTGTAATGCGCATGGCTTTGCTTGCATTAGTCCTGGGAAAAATGGAATAATTTTACAAACTTGATTGATTACCGCTGCGGTTTCTCCCCGCAGCGGTAATCCTTTATTTTTTTAAATGAAGTCATCAATTTCAAAACATTGGGTTGAACCAGCGCTTTTGTTTTTCATCGCCGTATGCGCGTATGGATTGTTCATACCGCAACTAGGCTTGTTTGGAGACGATTGGCCGCATTTGTGGGTTTACCACATGTTCGGGTTAGACGGCTTGAATCAATTGGTGGGGTGGGATAGACCATTCTCCGCATGGGTTTATGGTCTGATCGCTCCTCTGGCTGGAGAAAATATCTGGGGTTATCATACCTATCTCTTGTTCCTGCGATGGGTATGCGCGACATTTTTTTATTTCCTTCTAGAGTTGATATTTCCCAATATGAAACCGCTGCCATTTTGGACTGCGGCATTGTTTTTAATATATCCGGGATTCCGGCAGCAGCCTCAACCCCTGGAATTTATTCTACATTTCAGCGCTCTGGCATTATTGCTCGGTTCGTTTTGGTTTATGTTGAAGGCCATAGAGCCATCTCCCCGTAGATGGATATTTCAACTAATAGGATCGTTGATGTCCCTGTCCATATTCTCGGTGGAGTATTTTATTGGACTGGAACTATTACGGCCTGTTTTAATTTGGTTATTGTTGAAACGAAGACATAATGATTACGGAAACCTCGTAAGGCTTACTTTTGGACTTTGGCTCCCTTACCTGATGATTCTTAGTCTATATTCCTGGTGGCGTTTTTTCATTTTTAAGTTTCCCACTTATAAACCCACATTTCTTAACCAGACTGAATTCAACCTATCCGCCTCTATTGCCGGGTTGGGTCAGATTCTGGTAGAGGAAATCAGAGCTGCAGTTTTAGGTGCCTGGCGCCAAATTATTACTCTCCCTCCAACAGCTGGAATCAATATTGGCTATGTATTACTCGTTGCCAGTGTATTCCTGATTTGTTTGGTCATACTTATCAAGAGGGGAGATACAGCAGAATCGGCTTCCCCTGTCATTCCTCTTTCTCTGGGGGGCCTTGCAATATTATTGGCCGGAATACCCTTTTGGATAACAGGTATTCCAGTACAGCTTGAATTCCCATGGGACAGGTCTTCATTGCCTTTTATGATCGGGACCAGCCTATTGATTTCAGGTGGTGTGCTATTGGTTCGCCCCATTTTGCGAAACCCTGCTATTGCATTACTTATCGCTCTAAGTACAGGTATGCATTATCAAAATTATGTTTTTTATCAGATCGAATGGGAAAAATTGAACCAGTTCTTCTGGCAAATGACCTGGCGGGCGCCGGGGTTGGAACCGGGAACAATTTTAGTTTCCGATGAGATCCCAATTTTGTATTATGGTGATAACAATCTCACACCAATCCTAAATTGGATATACGATCCAGATCAACAATCAAAAGAACTAGCCTACAATTTCTTTGATTTAGGAGAAAGATTGGGAAAGAACTTGCCGGCGCTTGAACCAGATATGCCTGTTTCTCATGGATACCGGTTTCTAAATTTTTCATCAAACAGTAATTTCCTGCTTCCTGTTTATTTTGATTCTGAGAATTGTTTAAAGATCATTGATGATTCAATGTCTAACTATGAAAAAATCCCCAATCGGTTAAGAGAAATTGAGGCATTTGCAAATCCTTATGATCTTATTCAAATACAAAATCACAATACACCTCCCCGGTTTTTACCAGAGCCGGAACACTCCTGGTGTTATTTTTATCAAAAAGCGGGATTGGCCGTACAGATGAAAAATTGGCAGGAGGTAGAAGATCTGTTTTTTTTAGTAAAAGAACAAGGCTTGAAACCGCAAGATCAGACGGAGTGGCTGCCCTTTATTAGAGGATTAGCTTTTTCTGGAAATTTAGAAAACGCCTTGGAAATAACACAAATTGGGTTGCACAATGAAAAAGCAAAACCCGTAATTTGCAGCATGTGGAATAACATAGCCGCTACAGAATCGCTGAATCCGGATGTTTTAGAAGCCTATTCGCAATTGGAATGTCAATAATGATAAAGACGGCTGTGAGTCTGTTACACACAACAAAAACACAACGCCTTACCCTGATAAGCCTGGCTTTAATTTCGTTTCTTTCGATGAGTATTAATGCCGGACAATTGGGATTGTATGGTGATCAGTGGAAATATATTCTTCAGCCATCGAGCATGACCCATGAAAGTGTAATAGATTTCTTTGTTCAAAAATCATTATTACAGCTCATTGGATCAAATATATCCATTATTCACGTTATCAATAGTTTTCTGTTTTTTTTGACCGGTTATTTATTTTTCCTCTGGCTGGAACAACTGGAGTTTGGTTCGGCATTTTCTTTCGCGGCATCAATGTTGTTTGTTGTATCGCCGGCATTTCGCCAACCCGGTGCTGGATTTACGCTTTCAGGAATACTGGCAGGGCTAATATTTACGCTACTATCTGCAGTTTTTTTTGGCGATTATGCGAAATCAAACGAAAATCGTAGATGGAGACTTGTCAGAACTATAGTTTTCTCCATTCTGGGATTCCTGTCAAATCCATATGTGGTATGTTTTCAAGGTTTTGTTTTTCTTCCATTATTGATCAATAGAATTTCAAAAGAAAATAGAAACCAATACGTAAAGCTATTGGCATGGTCGGCTGTCAACTTTTTGATTTCAATTGTCATTTTATTTCCCTATCTAAACAACGGATTGCGATGGGAAACCAACAGTTTCATAAAAATAATACAAGCAATAATTTCTTCGTTTATTCTTTCGTGGCGGCAGATAATTGTTATGCCGGAAACCGGAATTCAGACGATTGTTTATCTAATTATTCTTATTGTTGGTATTACCTTTCTTGTTGATCTGATAAAAACTCTTTCAGACAGAAAAAAGGACTCAGATACACCCTGCGAAGGGAAATTAATTAACCAGTTGTTTTCCCTGATTGCGATTCTGGCAACAGGTTCATTCTATTTGACCATTCTTGAACTTGGTGGAATCGCGACGGGACTTTCCTGTCCTGAAGATATCAGTATGGTTGTATTTGGAATTTATTCCTCTGTTGCATTGATATTTGCCGTGCGAATCCTTTTTTTGCGAGAGTTTCAACCTATTGTGCTGGCCATAATTATTGGTTTATCCTCTGGATCCCGGTTTCTTTCAGCTGAAAATTTTAAACACGAGACAAATACGTTAAATGATATTGTTGCCCAACTACACATCAGAGGTGATTACTTTTTGCCGAGAACAAGTATTCTGGTGGAACAATTACCTCTGGATTTTACTACTCGTTCATCATTCGAGGCAATCATTGCACAGGAATTCTCAAAAAGAACGAACGAGATACGGATCATCCCTGCCGATTCTTATCAAGTACAAGAGATGTTGGGGAACATGTCTGAAAAAGAAGCAAAAATAGATATCGGTGAGGAGGAAGTCTTACTTTCAAAAGATTCATTGATTTCATTATGGATCCCAGAAAAGGGCTGCCTGCAAGTATTGAGTCAGAATTGGGAGATGGGCACCTTGCCAGAAGGTTTAAGCGCTTCCAGAATATATTCGAGCGAATCAAGATTTTCACTTGACAACATGTCAGATGTCAAACAACTTAATCGATTTCGTACTACAATAATAGAGAGCTGGTGCTATTACTATCAACTGGCAGCCAGAGCTTCTCAAGCTAACAATTGGAATACAGTAATTACTGTCTATGAGGACGCGCAGGCAAGAGAAATTCAACCAGAGCGATATCAAGAATATTTCCCGCTTTTAGCTGCTTTAATTCACACAGGAAGACTACAGGAGGCTGAAAAAATCTCTGAGAAGTTAATAGTCTCTCCATCAAGTAAAAGTAACGTTTGTTTGCAATGGAATTTGATTGTCTCTAGCGATAGTTTAAAAAAGGAGGTGATCACAAAGGCGCGAAATTCTTTGACAGCGATTGGTTGTAAATAAATAAATCCAACTCAGAAAGAGTTATTTCAAGTTTATTGAAAGGAAAGTATCATGCAAACATTTTTACATGGACGTGATTTGATAGGTGACCTGGATTTCAGCAAAGAAGAAGTAGAGACTGTCATGGAGGTGGCGTTTGATCTGAAACGTAAACGCGCCCTGAATGAGCCGTTCCCTTTATTGCGTGACAAAGTGCTAGCCATGCTTTTCTTCTTTAGCAGTACCCGAACGCGTGGATCATTTGAAGCTGGGATGGCTCACCTTGGTGGGCATGCAGCCTTCATTGAATCAAAATCAACTCAAATTGCGCATGGCGACACTCCAAAAGAAATTGGAGAGATTTTTGGTCGGTATTTTGATGGCATTGCCATTCGACACGTAGATTGGGGTGTTGGAAACAAGTATCTCAATGATGTTGCCAAAAACTCACGTGTACCGGTGCTAAACATGCAGGATGAAATTTACCATCCTTTCCAATGTCTTGCAGATCTTATGACAATTATTGAGAAGAAGGGCCGCGATCTACGAAAGAAAAAGATGGTCGTCTCATGGGCTTATGCGGCATCTTATCAAAAGCCCATGTCAGTTCCCCAGAGTCTCATTCTTCAGATGCCGCGATTTGGACTGGATGTTACTCTGGCTTATCCGCCCGAATTTAAGCTGATGCCCGGGATCATGGCCCAGGCTGAAGAGCAGGCAAAACGGTTTAACACAAAATTTGAGATCGTTGACGACATGGAAAAAGCATTCAAGGATGCGGATATTATTTACGCCAAATCATGGGGCGCCATGGAAACTACAACAGATGCGGAAGAGGGAGCCAAGATCATAAAGAAATATGAATCCTGGATCACTGATGAACGCAAGATGAAGCTGGCGAAACCGGACGCGATTTACATGCATCCCTTGCCTGCCGATCGGAACGTTGAAGTAACAGATGGTGTTATCGATGGAGTTAACTCAGTTGTCTACGATGAAGCCGAAAACCGAATGCACGCCCAGGAAGCCGTAATGGCTTTGACAATGGGATAGTCCTGAAAGGATATCAATAAGAATGGAAAAAAAAGGTGTTGCCGTTGTCGCAGTTGGCGGGAATTCATTAATTAAAGACGAAACCCACAAGACAATTCCTGACCAGTTCCAGGCTGGAAAAGAATCGATGAAGCATATCGTGGATATGATCGAGCAGGGGTGGGAAGTTGTTGTTACCCATGGAAATGGACCTCAGGTTGGCTTTATCCTGCGTCGTTCAGAATTATCACGCCATGAGCTTCATGAAGTTTCGCTTGATTTTTGTGGAGCTGATTCTCAGGGATCAATTGGTTACATGTTTGCCATGGCACTGCACAATGAATTTCTTGCACGTGGAATAAAGAAACAGACAGCGGCTGTTATTACACAGACCGTTGTTGACCGCAATGATAAGGCGTTCCAAAACCCGACAAAACCCATTGGAAGTTTTATGGATGAGAAGACAGCACAAGACCGTCATAAAAATGAAGGATGGGTGGTTGTGGAAGACGCCGGACGCGGGTGGCGAAGAGTTGTTGCGTCACCGATCCCACAAAAGATCGTTGAAGCTGAAGCCATCAATGCTCTCATCAAATCCGGCTTTACCGTTGTTGGAGTAGGAGGTGGTGGCATCCCGGTGATTGAAGACGAAAAAGGGAACCTGATCGG
>JAAYYW010000093.1 GCA_012515195.1 Leptolinea sp. | reverse complement strand
TACGACAAGCTCAACGACCTGCTGGGTGGGGTGTTGCCGCTAACCAGTGCTTCACGTGCGAATCAGGTCATCCTGGAAAGCGCGGAAGAGCAGGGCGGGCTGGTGAACTCGGTCAATCACAGTCGAGGGTCTATGACATGGACAAACGCGCTGCATGATCTTGAGCGTCGCGGCGAAAGCGGCCTTCCAATCGGCACGGTTGTTTACAACGGTGCGGCGGCGAATGCGCTCGAGGCTGCAGGTTTGGTGAGGAATTTGGGCGATGGTCGCGGGTCGGTATGGCAGTCCACGCATGCCACCGATATCGTGGGGCGGTGGCGTTTTATTCTGGGAGGGAATCCGGCCACTGGCGATAGGAATGATGGCGGATTCCCAAGCTCTCACAGTTCTTATACGGCGTGGGTGCCTTTGCCGGGGACCTTGTTGAGGGAGTTGACGGACAGGAGCTGGGGTGCTGGAAACCGCAGTGTGCCGGTACACGTGCCGCCGACAAAGCCGAGGAGAAAGGGCGATGATTAACAGGAATGTTTTGTTATTGGCTGTCTGTCTCTCAATTGTTGCGTGCACTGCTCCTGTCTACACAGATGGCGATCCATTAGTCAGGGTGATACCGACGAAGATGTACTGGGACAAGCCTGGGGCAACAATAGATGATGCAAATTCCACTGAGTGGAAGTGCAACCAAGAACTGAGGCGGGACCCGGAGTACATGGAATTGATAAGGCAATCCTCTCGCATTACGCTGGATAACAGATATCGAACAAAGGAGGAAAAGCGGAAGAAGCGCGAACTTAATGATGCGATGGCCGCGCTTAAAAGGGAATGCATGCAAAAGAGCGGATTTCGGTATGTTCCAAGAGGAGTTCCGATTCGGTTGAGCAGTGAAACCAATACTATTGCGCCGCCGCCACGGACCATGTGGGTAAAGAATGGGGTTGATTACGTAGAGGCTAGCCGGAGGGCCATTCAATGCACTCGGGAGGCTGAAGCGAGTCCGGAATATTCTGAGGCGCGTAGAAATGGCGGTGGGCCTCAGTACATTTACTCGCAAAGATATAAGTGCATGACAGACCAAGGCTTTGTCTTTCGGGAGCTAGAAGAACAAGAACTGCCGCCTTGTTGGTATGTGACGTACCCGCCGTGTATTCCGGGTGAGCGGCAAAAAGAATAGTCCGTTATCCCGAAAGAATTTGCAGATTCTGGGGCGGATATAATTAATTTATCATAATTCAAGCTGCGGCTTGTTTATTAATTGAAATGAGGCGCTAATGAATTTCTCCCTGAAATGTTTTGTTATCTTTTTTGTTTTGGCGATAATTTCCGTTACTACGGGATGTGTCAGTAGACTTAAAACAAGCTCGGGTGGTGCTTCTGTCGGGGAGATATATATCATTCCTGATGGCGCAACAATCACTTGGTGTGAGAGATTCACGGGCGGTCCGTTGCTTTCAACTAAATTGCAAGATTGCTTGATACCTCGCGGCACGCGACCAGAGTTTGGGCAGGTAGCCAAAGGGGAGTTGGTTGGTCCGCTTCGTCTCCGGGTGTCAAAGATTAGATTTGTAAATGCAATTGACGCGCTTGATGAGTTGGTGTTCATTGAGGACATTTCGACAGGTAAAAGATATCTCGATTTTGGAGTTTTGCGTCGAGGGACAAAGGAACCAGCGAGCCAGCGCAGGGCGGATCTCTGACCCGCAATCCGAGCAGACAAGCTGATCGACAACTCTCCCACATGTCGAATATGCGTCCATCGCAAATGCCACACGCACGCCGTCACATTCACCGACGGCGTGTTCGTTTGCACGGCATAGCGCACGACAGCAGCGAGCGCCGCTCGGGCCTGATGGGCGGCGGCGGTGTGGGCTTCACCCTCGGCACGCGGCAAACCGAGACCACGGCCGACATCGCCGAGACCACGCATACCGGCAGCCTGATCGGCAGCCTGGAGGGACGTGTGGACATTGCCGCAGGTGGCGATGTCACCATCACCGGCAGCGAGGTCATCAGTCAGGACGGCATCGGCATCAGCGGCCAGAACGTGACCATCCAGGCGGCCGAGAACACCACGGCCATCACCGAGACCCAACGGTTCCGGCAGTCGGGGCTGAACGTGAGCCTGACTGGCGGTG
>JAAYYW010000092.1 GCA_012515195.1 Leptolinea sp. | reverse complement strand
GCATCGTTCATGTTGTCGAGACCCACGACAGAGTGGCCATCGTCCATCAGCATCTGGCTGACGCGTGAAGCGATGAAACCGGCTGCGCCGGTGACCAGATACCGTCCCATTACAACCTCACAACTTTCGGGTTGTCACGTCCCGCCTCACCAAGGGCGTTGCGGGTGTCAATGATCAGCGCGGCGTTCTGCAGGATGGCTTTGTAATCGTAGGTCGTGTGATTGGTGACGATCACCACACAGTCTGCGTCTTTGACGGCTTTTGTCAGGTCCGGAACGGATTTCAGGCTCCAGTTGTCATGTGAAATGGAAGCGATGCGTGGGTCATGGTAGCTGACGTCCGCGCCTTTTTGCAGTAATAGGTGGATCACGTCAAGAGCGGGGGATTCGCGAAGGTCGTCAATATCGGGTTTGTAAGCGGCGCCCAGCACCAGCACCTTGCTGCCGTTGATGGCTTTCCTGCGGTCGTTCAGCGCGTCCTGCGTTTTGGTGACCACGAAACGCGGCATGCCGGTATTGATCTCAGACGCCAGTTCGATAAAGCGAGCGGTGTAGTTGAGGGCTTTCAATTTCCAGGACAGGTAGAGCGGATCGATGGGAATACAATGGCCGCCAAGACCGGGTCCGGGTGAGAACTTCATAAAACCGAACGGTTTGGTGGCGGCAGCATCGATGACTTCCCAGACATCAATGCCCAGGCGGTCGCAGATCAGCGCCAGTTCGTTCACCATGCCGATGTTGATCATGCGGAAGGTGTTTTCCAGCAGTTTGGCCATCTCAGCCACTTCTGCGGATGAAACGGGGACGACCGTTTCCAACGCACCGGAATACCAGGCTGAAGCCACCGTGCTGCACGCCGGGGTGATGCCGCCCATCACCTTGGGTGTGTTGATGGTGGTGTAATCGGTGCGGCCGGGGTCCACCCGTTCAGGGGAGAAGGCCAGGAACACATCTTTGCCTACTTCCAATCCGGCTTCCTGATTCAGGCGCGGCAGGATCAATTCGCGGGTCGTGCCGGGGTATGTGGTCGATTCGAGGACGACCACCATGCCGGCATGGACATATTTTGAGAGTTCATCGGTGGCACTGACAATAAAGGAAAGGTCCGGGTCGCCGGTCTTGCGCAGCGGGGTGGGGACGCAGATGCTCACCGCGTCCAGGTCTTTGATGGCGGAAAAATCCGTGGTCGGAATGAGCTTGCCGGATTTGACCAGTGCGGACACTGTCCTGGAAGAGACATCCAGAACGTAGCTTTCTCCTTTTAAGAGTGAATCCACTTTACTCTGCATCGGTTCAATACCGGTGACAGTGAAACCGGCTTCGGCAAATACCACGGCAAGCGGTAGTCCAACATACCCCAGCCCCAGAATGCCGATGCGGGCGGTCTTTGATTCAAAGCGTTCGATAAGTTGCTTCTGATAATCCATTTTGTCCTCTTAAAAGAGACTGAGTTGTGTGGCGTTTTCTTCCGGGTCCACCGGATCATCTGGTTTTGAGAAACCAACCGGACGTGCCGGAACATGTTGTTTGATCAATTCTCCCAGACGGGTGAAGTCACGCTCAACCGTTGATTTTAATGCCGGTTGGTGTAAAGCGGCAGCCGGATGGTACATGGGGACTACAAGCCGGCCGTTCACGGTTGCGGGTTGCCCGTGCGCCGAACCAATGCGGGCGAGGGGGAAATACATCGCCATGGAAAACCGCCCGAGCGTAACGATGATCTGCGGATTTATGGCCGCGATCTGGCTTTCAAGGTAATCCCGGCAGGCAGCCAGTTCTTCCGGGAGCGGGTCGCGATTACCGGGCGGACGGCATTTTACCACATTGGTGATAAATACCTCTTCCCGTTTCAGGCCTGCCCTGGCCAGTAATTCGTCCAGAAAACTGCCTGCCGCGCCAACGAATGGCCGGCCCTGTTCGTTTTCATAGAATCCCGGACCTTCACCGATCAATATGATCTGCGCATTGGCGGGGCCTTCACCGGGGACTGCGAGTTTGCGGGAATAATGCAGGTCACATTGCTGGCAGGCTGTGATCTGGCGGGAAATCCGGGTAAGGGTTTCTTCAGGCGTCATGGGAACCTCCAGAAGTTCATTCAGAGTCCGATGCGAGAAACCGAGATTCGATTACAGCCAGCTTCTCAAGGTTCATGGAATCAAGATTCATAAGTAAAGCGTCTTCGTGATTATCCACGTAATAATTCTTGCGCGTTCCAACTGTCACAAAGCCGAATTTTTCGTACAGCGAGATGGCAGACTGGTTGCCCGCCCGTACTTCCAATTGGGCGTGATCGGCGCCTTCACGGCAGACTTCCTTAAACGCGTGAAGCATCAAACGCCAGCCGATGCCGTTGCGGCGGTATTGTGGCGCGATGGCAAAGGTAGCGACGTGCGCTTCGTCTTCAATAAGGAAGATCACGATCATCCCGAGGATTTTTTTTCGTTCGTTATCGTCTTTTGTGGCGGCCACAAAACAGCGTGATACTCTGCTATCTGTCAATTCATGTACATATGAATTGAATGACCAGGGCAGGGTGAACGAATCCAGCTCTATGCGGTAGACCTGCGGCAGGTCATCCAGTGTCATGGGACGCATAGTAAGGAAACCAGGCTGCGGATTCACGACGGGATCACCTCATTCACATGCAGGTAAATGGGGGCAAGGGTGACCGGGTCATCCGCCGCGCCAGCCTCAAGTTTTTTCCAACCCAGCTCTGCCAGTACAGAAGGCCGGCGCATGCCAGCGGCCGGCGAGACGAGATGCGCGTTCTTCCATTTGCGTGACAGGATCTGCCGTTCTTCGCCGGTCATCTCGCCGCATATGATGGAAGCCGTATGGATCTCATCAGAAAGCTCCTGGGCTGTCTGTACCTTCATGTTCCCGGAAAACTGCCATTCATTCTCTGTGTAGTGATACCAGCATACAGCCAGACGCGTACGTCCAGCCGGTAAGACCGCGGCCAGCGGAAGTTCTGATGGGGGTTGAATCGCGGCGACGATATCGAGTGAAGGAATCCCGACAACGGGGATCTTTAATGCCAGCGCCAGTCCTTTAATAAATGCCAGCCCCACCCGCAGACTGGTGAATGACCCGGGGCCAATCGTCACTGCCAGGCCGGTCAAATCTGTTGGAGCAGCGCCGCTTTGCTTCAGCATGCGCTCAGCTGATGGTGCCAGTTCCACGGTATGTCGGGCACGGCTCTGCCAGATCATTTCGGCGTGCACCCGGTTTCCGTCATACAGTGCAAGTCCGAGGGTTGGTGTTGATGTATCTACAGCCAGCAGCATGTCAGGCTCCTACAACCCGGCTTTTGAATTGATCCATCAGTGTCTGGCTGCGGGAACCGTGCGCGGTGAACAGTAACCCGCGTTGTTCGTCAGACATCCACTTCATGTTGATCCACAAAGCATTCTTTGGCAATGCCTTTTTTATCCGTTCCGCCCATTCGACCAGCAATGTCCCTTCTTCCAGCATGCGGTCTAGATCAAGATCAATGGCTTCATCTGCGGTTTCGATACGGTAGGCATCCATGTGATAGAGGATTTCACCGGATTTGCGGTGGTATTCGTTGATAAGAACAAAGGTGGGGCTGGATACCGGATCGATGGATTCCCAACCGGACGCGATTCCCTGGACGAGCGTGGTCTTTCCCGCACCCAGGTCTCCGCTCAGGCAAATGAGGTCACCGGGTGACAACAGCGAACCGATGCGGGAACCCAGCCGGCGCGTTTGCTCCGGGCTGCGGCTGAAAAATTCAAAATTATGCGCATCCATGATCGGCATTGGTTATACCTGCTCCGGTTTGGTAATCCCGACATGGTTTGCGAGAATTCGAGCGATCTCACGGGCGGCCTGGGGACGCGCGATCCTCCGGCATGCTGAAGCCACCTGCCAGCGTAGTTCCGGGGCGCTTAACCAGGATCGTAATGTGGCTACCACCTGGTCGGGTTCTGGAGCCCAAATTCCGGCGCCTTCGTTCACGACATAGTCCACATTCCCATCTTCCTGCCCCGGCATTTTGTTATACAGGATGATCGGCAGACCGGAAATGCACGCTTCGCTGATCGTCCCGGGACCGGCTTTCGTCACCAGCACATTGGCAGCCTGCATAAATTCAGGCATATTCCGCACAAAACCGTAGATGGAAACTGGAACATTCCAGCTGAATTGTTCCATCCGTTTTTTCATATCCCGATTCCGTCCGGTGATAACCGCCAAAGCCACCTCAAGCCTGGCTTTATTGATGGCATAGGCAGTTTTTTCCAACGGACCCATCCCTTCACCACCTCCAACCAGCAGGATTACCGGTATTTCATGCGGCCATCCAAGTTCTTTCCGGATATCAAGTGGGTCTTTTTCTTTGCGGCAGAACCTGTCTGCTACTGGCAACCCGACAACCGTCAACTTCTCTTCCGGTATGCCAAATTTGATCCCATTCTGGCGCGCGGTTTCAGTTGGAACTATGATCAGGTCAGCCCGGTTATCAAACCAGGCGGCGTGGGTGGATACCATGTCGGTCACAACCGTGATGAATGGATATTTTCTTCGTTTGAACGTACGCAGAACCGGTGTGTTCATCAGGGGATGAACACTGACGATCAGGTCACAGGGATGCTCTTCAACAAGACGGTAAATGGACCGTCGGATATACGGCCAGGCCATATTGTTGATGTTGCGAATACGACGCGGGTTGTTGGTTTGCCGGAATCCGAAACCCCAGGCAGATGGCATCCGTGACAGCGGAGGGTATATCTCAGGAGCCATATTCAAGGGCGGAGGGGCGTATTCACGGAATAGATCGACCATCTCATAGGTCATCCGATTGGGGAATTCCAGGTCAAGGGCTTCAATAATTGCCTCAGAGGCGCTGCGATGTCCGCCTCCTGTATCAGAGAAAAGAAACAGTATGTGAGGTATATCAGGTTGAAGAATTCGCATTTGGATCCTTCGGAATATGCTTTTTCAGGCGTCGGGCCAGTTCACGGCGTGGAAGGATCACCTTCCTTTTACAGACACAACATTCCAGGCCGATATCGGCGCCCAAGCGGATGATCTTCCATTCATAACTTCCGCATGGATGTGGTTTCCGAAGCCGGACAATATCTTCCAGAACAATCTCAGGGAGCACGCAAAAAATTATACTCTACCCTGCGTGTTATAATCCGTCCACCTTTTATGCTAAATCTTGATGCCGCGACGATCCTTTCCCGGATCATAATTCTTGTGATCGCGTTTACTGTGCATGAATTTGCGCATGCCTTTGTGGCGAACGCTTTTGGAGACGATACACCGCGTCTAAATGGCCGGTTGACTTTGAATCCGATCTCTCATCTTGACCCGATGGGTTCATTACTTCTCGTCGTCGCCGGATTTGGCTGGGCCAAACCGGTTCCCATCAATCCGTATGCACTGAAGCAACGATCACGGTCTGCTGTGATGTGGGTGTCATTGGCAGGCCCGCTCTCAAACCTTGTTATGGCCATTGTGGCGATATTACCCGTACGATTTGGTCTGGTTTCCCTGTATTCCGCGCCTGGCGGGATACTCCCGTCGCCCATCGAATTCATTGTTGAGTTTGTCAGCATTAACTTACTGTTGTTCGTTTTTAATCTCTTGCCCATCTCTCCACTCGATGGAGAAAAGGTGATTGAATTCTTTATTCCTGCCAGCGCGACGGCCTTCTTTGACCGTATCCGTCCGTATGGTCCAATGATCCTTCTGGTTGTGGTTTTCGTGTTGCCCTATCTGGGTATAAATGTTATCGGTGAAATGTTACAATTTATTGCCAGAATCTTCTTCTCAGTTTTCCTGGGGTAAAACTTTATGACTGAACTGATCACCATCATCGGGCTTGACCGGATCGGCATTTCGATGGGACTGGCCATAAAATCGAAAAGTACGTCCATTGTCCGGGTTGGGTTTGACCAAAATCCCTATCATACCCGCCTGGCAGGGGAAGAAAAGGCATTTGACCGGATTGACAAGGATCTGCATAAAGCTGTTGAGAAGGCGGATATTGTCTTGTTAAACTCCCTTCCGATTGATGTGGCCGGATGGATGGAGGATATTTGCCGGAGCCTGAAGGTTGGAGCGCTATTGGTGAATATGTCACCGGTACACTCACAAGCGGGGGAGTGGGCGGCAAAGAACCTTCCGAATGGCTGTGGTTTTGTCAATGCGACATTCAGCATCAATGGTCGATTCCTGGATAATGAAGATGATACGGCCGATTTGTTTGATGACAGCGTGATGATCCTATCCGTCCCGCCGGGAATGGGCGAGGAAACTGTACAGAAAATATTGGATCTGGCAGCCCTGGTGGGAGCGAATCCCATGTTCTCTGATCCTGTGGAGGCGGATGGATTTTTATCACAATCCGACCTCTTCCCGCGAATTGTCAACCTGATGGTTCTGCAGGGATTGAAGAATCAGTCAGGTTGGTCTGACGCCCAAAAAATGACCGGGCCAAATTTCTGGAATTTATCGAAAACGCTATTTGCATTTCCTTCCGGTGAATCCGCGCATTTCGAGATGAAAGCCCATAAGGCGAATTTGCTGCTATTACTGGATATGCTCCGGGATCAGATCGATAGAATGCAGGAAGTTATTGAAAGCGATGACGACAACGCCGGAAAAGCATCCATCCAAAAAATGCTTGATGAGCACAACGTGTGGATGACCCGTCGTAAGACCGGTAAATGGGACGCAAAAGAAGCGGAAGAAGAAGCCAAACCCAGAGGGATCTGGCATAAGCTTTTTGGTATGCGTACTCCCGGTAAAAAATCCTGATCGCGATATGGCATACTTTTGCTACATCGTCGAATGCGCTGATGGATCATACTATACTGGATGGAGCACAGACCCGGAGCGGAGAATGAAGGTGCATAATGCCGGAAGGGGAGCGAAATACACCCGACAGCATGCTCCGGTAAAACTGGTGTATATCGAAGCGGTTGAAAACCTGTCTGCCGCATTGAAACGGGAGCGGGCGATAAAATCACTTGATCGCCGGCACAAAAAAAAACTTGTGGAAGAATACCTTTCCAGTTTTACAAAGCAAGAAAAGAAAGAAAAATAAAAAACTCCCGACATTTGCGGGAGTTTTGATTCGATAACAATATCAGTCAGTAAATACTGGCAGATGACCCAATGAGATGATATGTTCCCACTTTGCCCGCTCGCCCTCTGTCAAAATGGCTGCCTCGGCAACGATTTTTGCGTTTGCCTTGTCCATCAGCAGACGCATACCCTGCAGGGTCGAACCAGTACTGATGACATCGTCCACGATGACCACGGATTTTCCATTCAACAGGTCCTGGTCTTTCTCATCGAGATACAATGTCTGGGGCTGGCCTGTGGTAATGGATAATGTCTCTGCGGATTTGGCTTTGCCCATGTATGGCTTGAAGCTCTTGCGGAGAACCACATATGGTTTGCCGGTCTCAATGGAGAGAGAATAAGCAAGTGGAATACTCTTGGATTCTGCGGTGATCAAGACATCATATTCTTTGGCTGCCAGCTTTTTTGACAGCTCGCTGGCACAGGCCTGAACCAGTTCGGTGTCGCCCAGAATATTCAAAATAGCGATGCGCAAGCCGGGTTTGACTTCAAAAAGACGCAGGTCGCGGTGTACCCCGGCGATATCGATTGGATAAACAGGACGTGAATCAGGCATAGTTCTTCCTCCAACAGAGATTGCGTACAAAATTTAACGGGTTTTAACGTTCAAAGTGTATCATAAACCCTGATAGAGACAATACGAGTGATAGAATCGGTACGTGCCGGGGACGCCGACCCCGGCACGTACATAAGGAGGAGAAGAAGAAGAGAAGTCGCCCTTTGAGACTAATATACCAGTCTCGGTTATGCGAAGCTTGACGCTTCCCCTACGATTAACCTACGGCGAGATAACAATTTCATAAATTTCACATGAAAGAAATGTAAACAAAATGATGGAAGATACTCCAAATTACAAAGCGGGTTACGTGGCATTGGCAGGACGGCCAAATGTTGGAAAATCAACACTGGTTAACACTCTTCTCGGACAAAAGATCGCGGCTGTCTCATCCAAGCCTCAGACAACGCGCCGGAGACAGTTGGGAATTCTTACCCTTCCACAGGCTCAGATCATTTTTGTGGATTGCCCGGGTATCCACCTGCAACACCACAAATTAGGGGAATCGCTGAACCAGACCGCGGAAGAAGTTATCAGCGATGTGGATATCATCGCCTGGATGGTGGACGGATCAGCGGAACCATCGGGAGATGATCTTCAGGCGCGCGATATGGTAATTCAGGCTAGACGCCGGAAAAAGTTGCTGGTGGTCAATAAGATGGATCGTGTCCCTGAAGAGAATCAACCTGCAGCTGTTGAACGCTATCACAGTCTGCTTCCAGACGCGCATCCTGTGGTTATTTCTGCTGAGACAGGTGAAGGGCTGGAGGTGTTGACCGCTGCCATAATTGAGCTGCTGCCGGAACACCCAACATATTTTAATGACGATGAGATCACTGATCTTTATGAACGGGAGATCGCATCCGACCTCATCCGTGAAGCCGCCTTGAAGCACTTACGTGAAGAGGTTCCACACGCGCTTGCTGTGCGTATAGATGAATTCAAAGAAAGAGATGACGGCAAGACATATGTGGCCGCCACGCTGTTCGTGGAACGTGAATCCCAAAAAGGGATCGTTATCGGACAGAAAGCGGAGATGCTCAAACGCATCGGTACCAGCGCGCGCATGGAAATGGAAAAAATGGGCGACCGCTCGATTTTCCTTGAACTACGTGTTAAGGTGGCCAAAGGTTGGCGTGACGATCCGGATTTTCTCAACCGCCTCGGTTTTCAAATTACACAAAAGGCTAACCGAAAGAAAAGGTAGAATTAAGGTACGAATTAGAACCCCGGCCAGACCGGAAATGGACAATAAACAAAAATATCTGGAGAATTCCCATGAAAATTGCCATCGGCAGCGATCACGCCGCATTTGCCCTGAAAGAAGCGGTCAGGATTCACCTGATCGAATCTGGACATGATGTTAAAGACATGGGTGCTTATACACCAGAACGGACAGATTACCCTGTATATGGTGAAAAAGTTGCCCGGTATGTGGTTTCCGGACAGGCGGACTTTGGTGTGGTGATCTGCGGAACCGGGGCAGGGATGTCTATCTCGGCCAATAAAGTACCCGGAGCGCGTTGTGTGCTGGCTTCTGAACCCTATACCGCGGTGCTTTCACGCCGCCACAATGACGCCAATTTACTGGCGATGGGCGCGCGGGTCATTGGCGAGGGATTAGCCTGCATGATCGTTGACCAGTTCCTGGATGCCGAATTTGAAGGCGGCCGCCACGCAGACCGGGTGGCGCTTATCACCAAACTGGATGAGAACCGGGAATCCCAAACGAATATCCTCTCTTAGGAGATATCCATGCCGCTGATGTATGCGGAAACGCGTGAACGCATAGCCGAACTGGGAAAGCTGATGTTTGACCGCAAGCTGTCTGACACGGCAGGCGGCAATATCTCCGCACGTGTGGGAACGCATATCTGCATCACACCGCGATTCGCGGGAAGTAAATACCAGTGGAACCTGCGCCCGGAACAAGTGTTGGTTACTGAATCCGATGGGAAAAAACTGGATGGAGATGGAGAGATCTCCCGTGAGGCAAAAGTACACTATGCGCTCTTAAAAGCATTTCCACAGTCTGGGGCGGTTGTCCATTCTCACACCATGAATATCATGGTGTTTTGTTGTGCCAATGCGTCCATGCCCCCGGTGATGGAGGCCACACAGAAATACGGCAAAATTCCGGTGTGTCCATATGCCACTGCCCATTCCGGCTTGTTAGCTGAATATCTGCTTGGTCACTTTAACGGGCAGGATGAACGTATAAAATCATGCGGGACTGCTGTTATGGCAGCCTATCATGGCCTTTTCACCCTGGCCCCAGACCTTGAAGCCGGTTTTGATGTAACAGAGCGATTGGATCGCAATGCCTATATCATTTTGCAATCGCGCAGCCTGTTTCCAGAGCATTCAGATCCGGGCGAGGCCATGTCAAAAGCCTGTTCGGATACAATTGCCCGTTTTCGGGCTGATCACGCCGGCTGAACAGAAAATGATCGTAACCGTAAATCCCAATACATGTATTGACCGCACGTTGGTTGTGCCGGAAATAATCCTTAACAGAACCATTCGGGCGAGCCGGTTTGCACTTGGCATGGGTGGAAAAGCGGCAGACGCTTCGTGGATTCTGGGGGAGTACGGTATTCCCAGCCTGGCATTGGGTTTTTCAGCCGGGGCTTCCGGAATCCAGATGGAAAAAATGCTTCGAACAAAAGGGGTTCAAACCGATTTTACCCACGTGGATGGTGAGACCCGGATGCACACAGTAGTTGTGATGGAGGATGGCAGCGGGCAGACCACATTTGCTGCACCATCTCTTATCGTCCGGCCTGAACATGTTGTGGAACTTGAATCCCGCTATGACCGCGCGCTTGAAGACGCATCCTGTGTGGTGATAGGCGGCACACTGCCGATCGGTGTGCCAGACTCTCTTTATTTGCGAATGATCTCAAAAGCTGTGACAAAAGGTATTCCCGTTGTGCTGGATGCCAGCGGTTCCTGCCTGATGGCAGGAATGGAAGGGCACCCCACTATACTCAAACCGAATCGGGATGAACTGGAAGAATTGTCAGGCAGGGAGTTCAATACATTGGAAGATGTTTTGAACTTTTGTAAAGAGGTACGTGATCGGTTTGGGAGCCAGGTTGTGGCTACTCTGGGCTCGGAAGGTATTCTCGCTGTAACAAATGAAAAAGCATACCGAATCCCGCCGTTACCGGTGAATATCATTTCTACGGCTGGGGCCGGTGACGGCATTCTAGCCGGGTTGGCGGCATCACTTTCAGCCGGTTGGCCATTGGAAGTAGGTTTGCGATTGGGAGCAGCCATGGCCGGGGCAGTGTGCATGCAGCTTGCCACGGCAGATTGTCACAAAACCGATATTGAGCGTTTGCTGCCTCTCGTTGAGTTGCTTCCTTTTGAGGAATAAAAAAACCGGAAGCACATGGCTTCCGGTTTGATGTCTATGAACGCTTGCGGCGGGATTTCGCGGCCGATTTCATTTCTGTTCCGATATATATTCCCATCGCCGGAAGGATGCGGCGGTGAATCAGCAATATCAGCAGCATAAATACAATGGCTGCGCCAAAGACCAGCAATGAGCTGGATAATCTGTTCATGATAAATGGATCGATCAGCATCGCAATTGCGAGTGAAAGCATCAATGTACCGCCGATAAGCTTGAGAATGCGGCCATGTTTTTCTTCCATCTTCGATGATTTTAAGGTAACAACAGCTGTTATGAAAATGGCAAACTCATCCAGCTGATAAATGGCCAGATAGAGGAGAAGCAGGAGAATAAAGGTCGCGGGGGTGACCTGATGGGCTGACAATAAATTGGTCCAAACGACCGGAAAACCTGCTGTACAGGCGAATTCAACTAGTGAAACACCGGCAGCCAGCACAACTGTTGCACCCACCAACCCCCAGAAGGAATCACTTGCATCCACCACTTTTCGCATCTTCTGGAATAGGCCTGGTTTGCTGTCGTCTGAGATTGTAAAGGAAAGGCCTTCCTTGTACCAGAAATAGTCTTTAATGTTGATGATCGCGAAGAACAACGCCACCAAAGATACAATGATCTGGATCCAGCCCAGGGAACTGAGAAGGGTAAGCGCGCTAAAAATCCCGAGAATGAATAGGCCATAGATCATGGCTGTGACGAAAATGAACACAATACCGATGATCATCACTTTCTTGCGTGACCCGGTATGCAGGGTGATCGCCAGCAACATGGTCAGCGCCCAGATGGAACAGGGATTCACTCCATCAACGAAGGCAATCAGGAGAGTTGCGATAGCCAGTGATTGCTTTTCCAGATCAACTTGCCCTATCAGTGGAATAAAGAGCGTGTAAACACCAAAGGATTCATTAGTTTCTGATGTGGTTGGTTCAGTTGGTTGGGAGGCTTCGCTGGAGCTGCCAAACTCTTCCTGTATCTGAGCAAATGGCACTCCGGCGGCAATCTCTTCTGCTGAAAGGATGCCTTCTGCCGGATCTTTACAAGCTTCAACCGAGCAGGTCTTTATTGCTTCTTCAATTTCTCTTCCGTAGCTTTCTGAAAACCCGATCCAATTTTTGTCACCAACTATGGCGATGGGTACTCCGGCTGCCTCAAATCCGTTTCCCACGGCCAGCTTGTCCATGATATCCAGGTTGCCTTCTGTGTAATAGACTTCGTACGTCCGGACCTCGAGATTTGGATAGATCTGTTCCATTGATGCCAGAAATTCGCGTTCCGCCGCACAATGTGGGCATCCATTACCCCAAATGAAGACCAGTACCACTTTGTTCTCATTTTGCGCGTTGACTGACTGAGGGATGGAAAAGGCTGTTGTGACAGCAAGCAACAAACAGGTTAGTAGAAATATAAAAAGCCGGGTGGTTTTCTTGGCATGCATAAGAAAGATCATCCTCTAAAAAGAATAGAAATGTTTACCGAAGATGGGGATATTATAGCCCAACGATTTCAGCTTCTTCAACAAGGTGTAATACTATCCCATAATAGGTAAACGGCCATATTTTTAATCCTGGCGGTTTTTGTTTATATCCAAAAGGGGTGCCGGGTTTGTTTTGTTCTGTAACAGTAGAGCCAATTAAGCATTGGGTTTTTTACTGGTTTGGATTTTCAGACTTGAAGGATAGCTGATTTTACCCGACTAGCTCAATATTTTCGGCGCGAAACCGTTCCTGAATGCGATCCATCAACTGCAAACGAAGGTCCGGCGCTTTTCCAAATGAAGCCCGGGCAACAACCTTGACCTCCACTTTACTGCCCGAGAGATTGTCAGAGCCAACGATCTGGAAAGGTTCCAGAAGCTCTTCAATTGTGGAAAAAGTTTCATTGCTGATAGTCCGCAGGACTTCTGTTGCCCGAGCTACGTCTTGGGGAGGTACGAACAGGCTGATGTTGGCGTTGGAGAATTTGCCGCGGCTAAAATTACGCACAATGCGTATCTCGCCATTCGGAAGGGTGTACATTTCACCAGTGGCAGCCCGTACCAGCGTAGTGGTCAAATTGATCTCTTCCACAATCCCCTGGATGTTCCCTCCGGGGATGTAGAATTCGACCTTTTCGCCGATATCAAAGGTTACATTAAAAATAAAGCTCATACCAGCCAGCAAGTCACTGATCAATGGTTTGGCGCTCAATCCAAAGGCGGCAGAGAAAAGGCCAATGATCCAGATAAGGGTTGTCATTGGGATGAACAATGACATGGAAGCCAGGATGGCCATGACAAAAGCCAGCAACGTGATTCCGCTGGTCAGGAGGGATTTCAAAGTGCGGGTCCGTTCAATTGATGGGCGGCGTTGTTTGGGCGCAAAGCGAGCCAGAGAAACAGCCCGCCGGGCCAGCAACCCCCCAAGAAAGGAGACGACAAAAGCCGCCGCAAAGAAAGCCAGAATGATGGTCAGAGTATCCATGCTCACTTGATTAATGGTGATTTGATCATTTCCAAACGTTCCCATGACGATTATGGCCTCGATTCCGGAGTAATTATTGTTGGTTTGGACCTATTCTGGGCAGATTGGAAAACAATACCGGCCAGAATAAGCACCAGCAGGATGATCAATCCATTGGAACCGCCTAGATTTAATCCTCGAATGATCAGGGTCGCACCAGCAAAGCTGGATATGATCACCAGCGCCAGGTCAAAGAGGATCTTAACGAGAAAAATCCCGATCAAACCGCCTATCAAAAAGACAGCCCAATTCCAATCCGGAAGAGTGATCTTCAATGTATCAAGAAGTGAAACAAATAAAAAACCACCAGCAATGAATCCCGCAACCCCAACCATGATCTTTTGAAGGATAAGAGCCAGTACAGCAAAACCTGCTCCGATGGCGACAGCCACAATAATCCGCTCAGTCATGCCTTCAGGATGCAGGAAAAATTCTGATATAAAGAGGCCGGCGGTTGCGCCACAGAGGCCGACGAAGAACCAGTAAAGTCTCTTCCCGGCAACCAGGAGTAATCCTCCGGCTATGAGTTGGACAATATTTCCGATCATAATTTCCTCAACGAATGTTGCAAGTTCTCCACCAGCCATATGATACCGTATCTCACGTTATAATTTGGTGACTCAAATCTCACAAGATGGATGATGCCCATGGCCACACCTTCTTTCACCCTCCCGCTGGAACTTACAGGAGTTTTTAAGGAATTCAAGAAACCCGTGGATGTTCAGGCTTATCTGGATGCCACTCCTTACAGTCCGGAGGACCGCAACCGCTGCCCGATCAACGTGGTGAAAGATAGGCTGGCTCACTGCCTTGATGGCGGATTGTTTGGTGCTTTAGGATTACGTTATCTTGGCTACCTGCCATTGATCGTGGATCTTCAATCAGATGAAGGATTGGATGATGACCATGTGCTGGCCATTTACCAGCAAAATGGCCTGTGGGGTGCGGTGGCGAAATCAAATTTCAGTGGACTTCGATTACGGGAGCCGGTATTCCGTACGTTGCGTGAATTAGCGATGTCTTATTTTGAAGATTACTTCAATGTGGACGGTGTTAAATCGCTGCGTTATTACACCATACCTCTCGACCTGACCCGTTTGGATAAATTCAACTGGATGTCGGAAGACAGCGGGGTTGATGTGATCGAACAACTTCTGAAACACCGAGGGAAGACAACTTTAATTCCACGTGAGGCAGTTGCTCTCTTTAATCGGGTGGATGAGCTTTCTTATCAGGCGGGAATGCTCGGTGTTAACCAGGCCGGGTTGTACAAACCCAGGAATTAATCATCATTTCGCCTTTTCATACAAGGACATTTGAAAAAATTACCGGGCTGCGGTATGATATAGGTACATAGAAGAACGGGGAGCCTGAAATTTCCAGGCTGAGAGGAAGACGCAAAGTCTTCGACCCGCTGAACCTGATCCGGATAATGCCGGCGTAGGGAGGAAGAAGCGAGCACAATCAGCACCCTCCCACTGGCGGAGGGTATTTTTTTGGAAAAAAAAAGGGCCGTGATATTCGCTAATGGCGAAGTTCGTGATATGAAACGATTGCAGTCCATTCTGCGGGAAGATGATGTGTTAATCGCGGCTGATGGTGGCCTGCGGTATATCTATTCCCTTGGATTGAGGCCATCTTACCTTGTTGGCGATTTGGATTCTGTTTCCCTCGAAGAGATAAACCAAGCGAAGAATGATGGAGTGGAGATTCTCCAATTTCCGCCGGGGAAAGATGAGACCGATTTACAGCTGGCCATCGACATAGCGATTGAAAAGGGATTTGACGATATCCTCATCACAGCGGCACTGGGCGGGAGATTGGACCAAACCCTGGGTAATATTTTCTTGCTGGGAAGAGACGGTTATTCCGGTGCTTTGATCAGGATGGATGATGGTATGGAAGAAGTGTTTCTAATACATGACACCGCTCGAATATGGGGTGCGCCTGGAGACACCGTTTCTTTGCTGCCACTGGGTGGTCCTGTTTTGGGTGTCATAACGGAAGATCTTCAGTATCCATTGAAATCCGAGACCCTGTTTCCTGACCGCACTCGCGGGATCAGTAACATTATGCTGGAGGAGTCAGTCCGGGTATCGATAGCTTCAGGAACATTAATTTGCATTCATACCCGGCTTATTACCGGTTAATACACGAGGAGAAATCATGAAAACTAAAAGCCTGATCCCGATCATTCTATTATCTGTGTTGCTGGTTGCCTGCGCTCCAGCCTTGTCCTCATCCCCGGAAGAAACAGCTGGCCCGGCTGTTGATGAACCACAACTTATGAGAACGGAAATTGTGTCTGCACCAGCCGAAGAATCATCCGGCGAACCCGCGACACTCACAATTTTGACCCACGATTCATTTTCCGCGAGTGAAGGTGTAATTGCTGCGTTTGAAAAGGCAAATAATGTCAGGCTCAGTTTTATTAAGGGTGGCGATGCAGGAGCTACATTAAATCGGGCGATCCTTTCCAAAGACTCCCCGTTGGCTGATGTCATCTATGGAGTCGATAATACCTTTCTCTCACGCGCGGAAGAAAGCGGCATCCTGATCAGTTATGCGTCACCCATGCTGAAAGAGATCCCGGATGAGCTGAAACTGGCCAAAGAAAATATGCTATCACCAGTTGACTACGGTGATGTTTGTATAAACTTTGACAAAGCGTACTTTTCTGAAAATAATCTCGACATTCCTGGTTCACTGCTTGATCTGACCAAATCTGATTACAAAGGGCTGTTGGTCGTTGAAAGTCCCGCCACCAGTTCCACAGGATTGGCTTTCATGCTGGCTACAATAAACGAATTTGGCGTAGAAACTTATCTTGACTACTGGAAATCGCTTAAAACCAACGACGTCTTGATCGTCAACGATTGGGAAACAGCGTACTACACCCATTTCAGTGGCTCTTCTGGAAAGGGCCCGCGGCCAATGGTGGTCTCTTATGGAAGCAGCCCGGCGGTAGAAGTTGTTTATGCTGACCCTAAACCGGATGACGCACCAACGGCGTCCCTGGTGGGTGATAACATGTGTTTCCGCCAGGTGGAATTTGTCGGGATCCTCAAGGGAACACAGCATCAGGCGCTGGCGGAAGAATTTATCGATTTTATGCTGAGTGCAGAATTCCAGAATGATATACCCCTGCAAATGTTCGTGTTTCCGGCAAACCAGAACGCTGTTCTGCCGGAAGAATTTATTACATATAACCAGGTTCCGGAAAAACCCGCTGGTTTAAACATGGAAGACATTGCCAACAATCGGGAGACCTGGATCAGTGATTGGGAAGAGGCTGTCTTAAAGTGAGAAAACCGCGCCAGGCCATCCCAATGATGGGCAGGCAGGATCGTCATATGCCAATTTCTTCTTCCGTTTCTCCAACGGAAGGCGGGGCGGGGAGACCTGAAAAAAGAGGCTCCCTTCCCTGCAAAGAGAATACTCAGACGGCCCTCTTCTGGCTGGCGCCAGCAGCCTTTTTTTTGTTGTTCTATTTCTATCCAATGGGGGCTGTTTTCAAGGAATCATGGGAAGGCGCAGCAGAGTCGGCCATAAATTGGAACAGGGTGTTCGGGCCATTGGGTTTTACCCTGTGGCAGGCTGCGCTTTCCACGGTTTTGACCCTTGTGGTCGGGTTGCCTTCAGCTTACCTGTTTACGAATTACCGGTTTCCGTTCAAATCTATTTTGCGGGGTATGACCACGCTGCCGTTCATTCTTCCAACAGTTGTGGCTGCAGCGGCCATTAACGCCCTATATGGTCCACGTGGTTGGATCAATCTGGCATGGATGGCGGCAACCGGCAACACCTCACCGGTCATAGACATAGTCAATTCGCTGACAGCCATACTCCTGGCGCATGTCTTCTATAACACGGCGGTCGTTATCCGGGTTACCGGGAGCGCGTGGGAAAAATTGGATACCCGCCTTGCGGACGCGTCGCGTATGCTCGGCGCGTCACCTTTTCAAGCATTCTGGCAGGTGACATTTCCTCTTCTTCTCCCATCCATTTTGGCATCATCGGTTCTCGTGTTCCTGTTCGATTTCACCAGTTTTGGCGTGATCCTCATGTTGGGCGGACCGGGTATTTCAACCCTGGAAACCGAAGTGTATTATCAGGCTTTGCAGCGGCTGAATTTGCCCATGGCCAGTATCATCTCCATAATCCAGCTGGTATGTACCATTTTCATCGGCCTGTTCTATAACCGGGTGACCCGATCGGCGCAAATACCTTTGATGCCGCGGATGAGAGCGGCAGGACAGACTGGAACGACCACATGGCGGCAAAGAGTACTGGCTGCTGTACTGGTTTCCGGTCTGGTCATATTATTTGTCTTACCGGTATTCTCTTTAGCTACCCGTTCTGTCGCCCGGCTGGAGGCGGAACGTGGTCAGCGTAACGAAGTGCGGTACGGACTGACCTTTGATTATTATCAGGAATTATTTATTAACCGGCGGCAATCCATTTTTTATGTACCACCTGTGGAGGCAGCGGTTAATTCACTCGTCTACGCGACTGAAACTGTTGTCATCTCCGGTATTCTGGGTATGCTGGCCGCGTTGGCACAGCGGCGGCGGAACGTCTTAACACGGATTATGGATGCTCTGCTAATGCTTCCATTGGGAACTTCCGCCGTTACATTAGGGCTTGGTTATATCCTCGTATTCAACCGCCCGCCCTTGGATATTCGCAGTTTCCCGCTATTCATTGCCATAGCTCACAGCCTCGTTGCGCTGCCTTTTGTCATACGAACGATCTCTCCTGCACTGGCTTCCATACCCGACTCATTACGCCACGCGGCTGCGACCCTTGGGGCAACACCTTTCAGGGTGTGGTTGGAGATTGACTGGCCTATTATCGCGCGCAGCGCACTGGTTGCGGCTATCTTCTCGTTTACTATTTCTCTGGGCGAGTTTGGCGCCACCACATTTCTCTCAAGGCCGGATAAACCCACTCTCCCCGTTGCGATCTTCCGTTTTTTGTCACAACCTGGCGCGTTAAACTACGGGCAGGCAATGGCGATGGCTACATTCTTAATGATCGTTTGTCTGGTTGGAATTCTTTTCATGGAACGTTTGAAGGTTTTTGAATTTGACCAGGCCAGCGTATGATATGCTTGACCAATACAGGGATGGACCATGCGGCTTGATGTAATTGATATTATGAAATCGTATGATAACGCCCCGTTATTACGGGGTGTGACCTTTGGCGTTGACGCCGGTGAAACTATCTGCCTGCTTGGCCGATCCGGAAGTGGTAAAAGCACCCTTTTGCGAATTATTGCCGGACTGGAAGAAGCTGAAGGCGGGACAGTCTTATGGGAAGGAGCGGATATATCCAATTTACCGGTGCACCGTCGGGAATTCGGATTGATGTTCCAGGATTTTGCGTTGTTTCCCCACATGAGCGTGGATCAAAACGTGTCTTTTGGACTGCGTATGCAAAACCAATCGGAAGATCGGATCAATGAGAGAATCCGGGAAATGCTTGACCTTGTCCATATGCGTGACTTTGCCAGCAGGCGTGTGACCGACCTTTCAGGAGGGGAGCAGCAGCGGATTGCGCTGGCCCGGGCATTGGCGCCCCGGCCTAAATTATTAATGCTGGACGAACCTTTGGGTGCTCTGGATCGGACACTAAAGCAGACACTACTTGATGATTTGCGTCAGATCATTCATTCAGCCAATATCCCGGTCATCTATGTTACCCATGACCAGGAAGAAGCGTTTTCCATAGCCGACAGGTTGATCCTATTGAACAGTGGACAGATCGAGCAGATCGGTACTCCGGAGGATATATATCGCAACCCGAAAACACTTTGGGCGGCAAAATTCATGGGATTGGGGAATATTCTTCCGGGAAAAGTAATTTCAACGAGTCCACTGATTGCTTCAACCGTTTTTGGCGATATCCCACTTTCTCGACATAAACCGGACGTATCCCTTAATAAAACGGTCAATCTTTTGCTGCTCCCGGCTGTGGATGGCCTTCTGGTACAATCGAAAAAAGTAACTTCTGAGAATGGGCTGGACAATGTTCAATTGACAGGTACAGTGGATGAGTCGATCTTTCTTGAGGGTAAGTTCCGGAGCACAATCCAAGCGGGGGAAACAACACTTAGTTTTCTTACCGGAACACGTTTTTCTCCGGGAGAAAAGGTCGTCATATCTTATCCGGTAGGTGAAATCCGATGTCTTTAAACTTTCAGGAAACTGTGCTTGTTTTGAAATTAAACCAGGAACAGAAGGAAACCTGGCGGTATCCGGCGAATGTACTCCAACGAACGTCTGAGGGTATCCTTGTTGAAGCTTTTTTTAATCGTCCCGACAAACCATTTCACGGTATTATGTTAAAGGAAGGCGACCGGTTTATTGAGCAATACTACACCGATCGCTGGTATAACATTTTTGAGATACATGACAAAAAAACAGACCAACTCAAAGGTTGGTATTGTAACGTTACATATCCGGCTATTATCGAGAATGGAATCGTGAGTTATGTGGACCTGGCATTGGACCTTTTGGTTTATCCAGACGGCCGTCAGCTAGTTCTGGATGAAGATGAATTTCAGGAGTTACATCTGAACGATTCAGATGCTGCACAAGCACGGCGCGCCCTGGAAGAATTGCAACGGGTTGTGCAGATTCCGTTCAGTTTGGAAGAATGAGAAAACGGGAATTCCTTCTTGGAATTCCCGTTCCTTCTTTTCGCAATGTTGAAATTCAAATAAGGGGCAGCAGCATACCCGTTGTGAATTCTATCTCTTCAAGGATGGCATCGCCATTGTTCCAGAGCCATGTTCCACCCGCGGCACAGGTGCAGAGGCAGCAGAGAACAAGTACAACCACCAGTACGATGATCCAGGTTTTGCTTGATTTTTTGGTTCCAGGCGGCATGGGTGGGGGTAGATCAGGTGATTCGGGTATTGAATAAGGCGTTTCTTCCATTATTTCCTCCTGAGGATTATTAGACATTACTTAAAAACGGAACACAGAATAATGGCACGGTGATTATTCCACCGAATACCAACAGGGCCAGGCAACCTCCAAAGACAGCCAACCCGACATTCAAGTAACCGAGAACCAACCCAACAGTCGCTAAACCATCACCGCCGATCCGGCCGTAACTGTTCTTTATCTGGTTCTTGGCGATATGGCCGGCTATGATGGCGGCTATACCGCCGATCCCGACAACACCCAGCCATCCAAGAATTCCGGCGATCAGGCTGAATATTGCCCACCCACTGGTTTCCGCAACGGCCCGTGTTTGCGGGTATTGTGAATTACTCATTATTGCTCCTGGTAATACTAGTATTGTACAAAATTACGCGACAGATTGCGAACCATCATCATAATTGCGGAGCCAGTGGAAAATGATCCATGCTGTGATGAGGCAGACAATGGCGGCAATAATGACCGGGATCACGACAGAGAGAACAGATATCCCGAATGAAACAACATCTTCGGCCATTGATACGACAACATTTCCGGTTCCTCCGGTTGTTGCTGTAACGGCAGGGCGAAGCAAACCGGCTTTGGCGGCGTGTACGCCGCCAGCGATCAACAGTCCCATACCCATGGCAAGAACTGGATGCACTTCTGTGACAATATTCGCGCTGGCTGCAAAAGAAACCGCTCCGGCAGCCGGACGGACAAAGGTTTGTATTGCGTCATTGATGTGATTTACTGCCGGAAACTTGTCGGCGAAGAATTCGATCAGTGACAGAAAAATAAGGATACCGATGATCCACCAATCCGTCATAACATTCCAGGGCTCGCGAAGGTTAATCAGGTTGGTGAATTTTGCCAATAGCGATATGGTGAGCAATGGTATGTATGCGTTCAAACCTGCACTGGCGGATAGACCAAAAGCGGAAAAGATATTAATAAGTTCCATAAATCCTCCAATCTCCTACATATAATATACGTAATATTTCAGAAAAAGTTGAGTCCATTCCAAGATCCGGTGGCACCCAATCGGATCATGTCAATAATAAACACCTGCAAAATGGCTGTGCTGAAGCCAAGGGCGAAATATGGGACAACCTCCACCTTTTTCTCGAAAGCGTTCTCTTTTTTCAGGATCATCACCCAGACGATCGAATAGATACTTCCCAGGATTACGAGTACCGTTCCTGCAGATAATACTCCAAGTGGATAGAGTAGAAGCGGATTTCCGGTGAAGAGTAGTCCTCCCGCAGCCAGGGCAGAAATCAGTATGGGGACGAACTTATTCCAACGGCTGACATTGGATTCGGGATTCCAATTCAACCAGAGAGTCTGATGGATCACAGGCAAAAGAACAAGGGACATGCCAATACCTACTCCCGTTCCGGTCAGCAATCGCAGGAGGTTGTTGGGTTCGTACAAACCGGGGAATCCGGGGATCAGGTGGATATACGAGTTCACTCCATCGATCGCGAACATCACAGTGAGAAGTCCAAGAACGACAAATATTTTTTTCGACGGCATTCCTCCACGGCGTCCATCCCTTATTTGGAAGAGGATGCCCGTCAATGCACCGATGTACATGCCAGAGCAGCGGGCGCAAAGAGGAAGCGGACGGTCTCCCATGTGAAAAGTCCTCTCACTGATCTGGTGGCAGACAGCGTAACCTATCGCGTCTGCTTTGCCAAGCAAACCCGGAGGTGTAAAGTAAAGCCAGCCAATTAGAACAGCCGTAAGTACTGAGAGAGAGACTGTGGTAAATCGATTGTATTTTTTTAGTAGAGAAAAAGGTGACATAATTCCATCATTATACTTACACGTTTTTTACTTGACACGGCCGGTTAACTATGAAATACTAAAGTCAAGATATACCCATCCCCCATTGCCATTCTAACGTGAGGAGGTGGTGCCTAACATGAAAGATAGTATGAGTTCCAAACGCTTCGCTGCGGCATCCCTCCTCGTTTTACGATAAAGGATACCGCAGCGAACGGGAGAGCCCCCGTAAGGGGGTTCTCTTCGTTAAAATGTTGGACCATCTCCGAAAGAGATCCCAAGATCACGGGCAGTCAAAACAGAATCGCTATTGATATCCACTCGTTTTGGGGTAGCCAGTGCCTCTTCCAGGCTTACGTCAACAATATCTCCATTTTGCAATGCGACCATACGACCGAATCCTCCGGCCGCAGCCAATCTTACGGCGGCCGCGCCATAACGTGTTGCCAGTTCGCGATCAAAAGCGGTAGGAGTTCCACCACGTTGTAAATGCCCCAGCACGATCACGCGGCTTTCGATCTTTGTCAACCGGGTGATCTCATCGGCCACTCGTACAGCGATCCCGCCCAAACGAGGTGTATATACATCGTCTCCCATACGACTGACGATGATCTCTCCACCCTTGCGCATTGCGCCTTCCGCCACAGCCACAATACTGAAATGAGTTCCCCGTTTGGTTCGGTGGAGTATCTTGTCGTTGATGTGTTCGATGGTGAATGGAATCTCCGGGATCAGGATCACATCCGCTCCCCCGGCCACCCCGGCACTCAATGTGATGAATCCAGCGTTACGTCCCATCAATTCCAGGACCATCACTCGGTGGTGGGCTTCGGCTGTGCTATGGAGCCGGTCAATGGCTTCTGTGGCGATATTCAAAGCAGTATCAAACCCAAAAGAGCGTTCTGTTCCACCGATATCATTGTCGATTGTTTTAGGGACGCCAATGACCGGGACCCCAATGGGGTAAAGTTCACGCGCAATACGCAGCGTCCCATCTCCGCCAACGACAATCAGGGCATCAAGTTTAAGGTCATGGATGTTGTCTTTGATCTTTTGAGAAACGTCTTCAACCACTTCTTTCCCCGCACGGATTACTTTACGGGCAAAAGGATTACCCCGGTTTGCGGAACCAAGAATAGTTCCACCACGAGGCAGGATGCCGCGGACAGCCGCCTGGTCTAGCGGAAACAACCCGTAATCACCGAGGAATCCGTCAAACCCATCTCTCACCCCCATAACTTCGCAGTTGTACTGGTTCACTGCGCTTTTGACAACAGACCGGATGACCGCATTCAATCCCGGTGCGTCACCGCCACCGGTCAGAATGGCAATTCGTTTCATGATCCCTCCTTACGCGGGCTTGAAATGCCTTTATACCTCATAGTATCTATCATAAAAAATCCGCGCAAGACATAAAACTTAAATATGTCCTAAAATCAATATAAATGGTGCAACAAAACTTAGAACCTTCGGTCATCTGGTGGATACGGCGAGATTTACGTTTGGGGAATAATCCCGCACTGCTAGCTGCCCTCTCATCAGGGTTGAAAGTCATTCCTGTATTTGTGCTGGATGATCGATTGCTTGTATCCCCCGAAAATCGCCGACAACGGTTTCTTATTTCTGGTTTGCATCGGATGGCTGAGTCCATTCGGGAATCGGGTGGGCAATTGGTGATCCGCCGCGGGAAACCAGAGGACGAATTGCGGCGTCTGGTGGAGGAGACAGGCGCCAAACGGATTTTTGCTGAGGAGGATTATTCTCCCTACGCGCGAAAGCGTGATCTGGATGTTGGCCGGATACTTCCTTTGGAGATGGTATCAGGTCTGACCGTACACCACCCCGGTGCTGTATTGAAAGATGATGGTACCCCGTACACTGTTTTCACACCATTCAGCCGGAAATGGAAATCTCTTCCGGAATTCAATCCCGCAGGAAGGCCAATTGGGTCTCAATTCCAGAAGGCCTGTTGGCTGGAATCTATTCCATTACCGGACGGTCGACCAATACCCGGATTCCCGGCAGGAGAAGTTGAAGCCCTAACCCGGTTACTCTCATTCTTTAATGACCGACTGGAAGATTACGATGAGGCGCGCGACCGTATGGACCTTGATGGGACATCAGCTTTGTCTCCTTACCTGCGGTTTGGAATGATCTCTCCAGCATTCCTTGTTGCTGAAGTCCGGGCTTTGATCCGGAAATTCGCAAATAATAAAGGGGCATTATCCTGGTTGAATGAATTGGTATGGCGGGAGTTCTACCAATCGATTCTGTACCATTTTCCTGTTGTAAACCGGGAATCATTCAATCCAAAATACCGGAATGTCACGTGGCGGAACGATTCAGAGGAATTGGACGCCTGGAGACTGGGTATGACTGGATATCCGGTAGTCGATGCTGGTATGCGGCAGTTGGTATCGACGGGCTGGATGCATAACCGGGCGAGAATGATTACCGCTTCTTTCCTGACCAAAGACCTGCTGATCGACTGGCGTGAAGGCGAGCGTTGGTTTATGGAGAAGCTGGTGGACGGAGATATGGCATCGAATAACGGCGGGTGGCAATGGTCAGCCGGAACCGGAACAGACGCAGCTCCCTACTATCGGATATTCAACCCGGTTTTACAGGGAAAGAAATTTGATCCACATGGTGATTATGTCCGTTGCTGGGTTCCGGAACTTGGCGGGGTATCGGCTGAATGGATCCACGAACCCTGGTTAATGCCGGAATCTCTCCAAACCAATCTGGGTGTCACGGTTGGAAAGGATTATCCAAAACCGATCGTTGATCATCGAATGGCCAGGGACCGAGCTCTGGCAGCCTATAAAGCGGCTGTCGGATGAAATCTGCTGGTTCGAGAAAAAGTATTGAGAAGGGATGGCTGGGACGACTGAGCTTTTTGTAGTTATGGATTTGTACAGCTCATTCTACGTCCCAGACCTTTTATCAAATTGGTGCAACAATTCCACTACCTTTGCGTATAAAGGTATGGAGGAAACAATGGAACCAAAAAAACTGTATCGCAGTATCAAAAACAAAATGCTTGGCGGTGTTGCCGCCGGTCTGGGTGAATATCTTAACATCGATCCTACCCTGGTGCGTCTGGGGTTTGTTGCCCTGGCATTAATGGGCGGCCCGGGAATTGTGATCTACATCATCATGTGGCTGGTCGTCCCGCTTGAACCGTTTGACCAACCACCATCACAGACCATCGATATGTAATTATAAAACGTAATAATAACGACCGCGTTACCCGCGGTCGTTATTACTACTGTCGAATAAGTATCTCAATAGGTGATTTTATAGGCCCAGCCCGACGGCTGAATAATCAAATTCCAAATCCCGGGCGGCAGCGGCATCAAACACACGACGGCCGTCGATAAGTATCGGGGTCCGTAATACGGCTTTCAATTGCTCCAGATCGATTTTCCCATATGCATCATGCTTCACCATGGCCACAACCGCGTCACAACCGGCAGCTTTTTCCATCAGATCGCCGTTGAATTCATTCACATATGGATCGTGGATAACTGCTTCTGCACCCAGCGCGTCCAACCCACCGACCAATGTGGCTGATGGGCTGTTACGGGTATCATCTGAGTTTTCCAGATAGGCGTAACCGAGAACCAGGATGCGCGCATCCTTCATCTTTTTGTTTTCGCGTTCCAGTGCTTTTTCGAGCATTTTGACCATGTGGATTGGCATTTGATCATTGATTGAGCGAGCAGCCGGGATTAACCGGAGGGGAACATCACTACCCTGAATACCATACGCCAACAACCAGGGATCCTTGGGGATGCAGTGTCCGCCAACTCCCGCGCCAGGGATGTGCATTGACCGGAAGGGGCTTTTGTTAACCAACTCACGCACGCGAAGGACATCGGCTCCAGCTTGTTCACAGATAAGGGCAACTTCGTTGGCAAACGCGATCTGGACATCTCGGTAGGTGTTTTCCACGGTTTTAACCAGCTCGGCGGTAGCCCAATCAACTGCATCCAGATCTGCTTCTACGATCGTCCGATACAGCGTGATCATTGCCTGTGCAGTATCTGACGAATCACCCCCGCAAACCCGGCTCATCTGACGTAGATTGGCCAGCAGTTTTCCGGGCATCACCCGCTCAGG
>JAAYYW010000091.1 GCA_012515195.1 Leptolinea sp. | reverse complement strand
CGTAGATCGGGCGAAGGAATGCCCACTTCTGACATGACTTGAAGCACCCGATCGCGCTCCTGTCGAGAGGCGTTTCGATTGAATGGCCAGGGGAGATGACTTCCCTCCATAACGTGGTGAAGCCGAAGGGTTTCCTGGATCTGCTCGCCAACCGGAAAGACTGGATTTAATGTTGACAATGGATCTTGAAATATCATGGCTATCTCTTTACCCCTAATAGCTCTCAATTCCTGGCTGCTTATCTCACGCATATTGCGACCATTAAATAGTATTTCACCTTCAACCACCTTGCCCGGTTGCCGGATTAGACCAAGGATCGAAAGAAGTACAGTGCTCTTGCCGCAACCGGATTCCCCTACCAGACCAAGAATTTTCCCCTCTTCCATGATCAGGTTAACCGCATTTACAGCCCTTACATGCCCCCTTCCCGTGGGATATTCAGTAGTCAAATTTCTCACTTGCAGAAGCGGGAGTTTCATCATTCCACCTTTAATTTGGGGTCTAGAATATCCCGCAAGCCTTCACCGAATAGATTGATGGTCAGAACGAGAATAAGAATTGCCAATCCGGGAAGTGTTGATATCCACCAGGCAACCAGGAGGTGGTCACGTCCTGCGGCCACCATGGACCCCCAAGCCGGGATCTTTGCAGGAAGCCCCAACCCGAGAAAGCTCAAACTGGCTTCCATAATGATCAGAAAACCCATCCGGAGGGTGGCAAGTACGAACACTGAATGGAAGATATTCGGAAAAATCTCCTGAGAGATAATGGCCAACGATCCTTGCCCGCTTGATTTGGCGGCTTCCACATACTCCTGGTTTTTTTCAGACATCATAGCGCCGCGTACCAATCGGAAGAACTCAACCCAGCTTTTGAATGTGAGCGCCACGATCAAATTCACAAAACCAGGTCCAAGAAATGCCATCATGCCAATGGCGAAAATCAAGTAAGGAAATGCCAGCAGGAGATCAGCGAAGCGGGAAAAAACATTATCGAACCATCCTCGGAAGTAGCCGGATAACGACCCCAGGATGGTGCCGATCAAAGCAGAGACACCAACTGAGATGAACCCGATGGCAAGCGAGACTCTGCTGCCATACAGAATGCGGACTACCAGATCCCGGCCTTGCGCGTCCGTTCCGAGAGGATATTGCCAACTGCCGCCCTCTTGCCAGACAGGTGGACTGAGGCGGTTACGGAGATTGCCCCGGTTGGGATCAACATCTGCAATCATCGGTGCAGACAAAGCCAGGACAACGTAGAGCATCAGTACAATCCCGCCCAGAAGAGCTAAAGGATGCTTTTTTAATTCAAAAAACAATCCGGAAAGATTTTTGAACCACAGACTTGTCCGTATTCGCAATCCATATAAGAAACCGGAATTATCCGATAAATTTACATCAAATAAACCCAAATTTGTCTCCTCTATAACTGGATTTTGGGATCAAGATATGTGTATACAATATCGACGATCAGGTTTGTCACAACATAGATAAAGGCGTAGATCATCACTGTCCCCTGAACCAAAGGGAAATCTCTTTCAAAGATCGCGGAAACGACAGTGCGCCCCAATCCGGGCCAGCCAAAGACCGTCTCGATGATCATATTACCGCCCAAAAGGACCCCAATTTGCAAACCAACCACGGTTATTGTGGGGATCAATGCATTACGCAGCGCGTGTTTTAAAACAACCAGGTTTTCTGACGCACCTTTGGCCCTTGCCAGGGTGGCATAATCGGCTTGCAAAGTTTCAAGCATACTTGAGCGGAGAACCCGTGCTACTACAGCTGCCATCGGCGCGCCCAGTGTGATTGAAGGGAGGATTAGATGGCGCAGTGAACTGGCCAGGGCTTCATAATTGCCTGTCAGGAGGCTGTCAAGGACGTATAACCCGGTTATTTCCTCCAAAGAAAGCGAATGGGCAATTCTTCCCTGTACCGGCAGCCATTGTAATTTCACGGAAAACAGTAGTAGAAGAACGATCCCCAGCCAGAACCCCGGCATCGAGATCCCGAGAAAAGCGCCGGTCATTGAGAGGCGGTCCAACCAGGTGTTCTTTTTTACAGCGCACAGAATACCAACCGGAAAGGCGATGAGTAGACTGACGATCAAACCGCCCATCGCCAGCTCGAAAGTGGCCGGAAGGCGCTTCCCGATGATTTCAACCACGGGTCTTTTTTGCACGTATGAGTTTCCCAGATCACCTCTAACCAGGTCTTTCAGGAAAATCCCCAGTTGTACGTATAAAGGTTTGTCCAGGTTAAATTCTTCCCGAAGTTGTTCCATTTCTCCTTCAGATACCGCGCCTCCCTGACCCATCATGATATCGACAGGATCGCCTGGCATAAGCCGCATAAAAAGAAACACTATAACGGCGACGCCGATAATGATGGGAATCATGACAAGGATACGCTCAAGGACCTTCAATAATCGCATAAGTTTCTATCCCAGATTATTTCCTTTGTTATTGTGGAAAGTGATTTTTACTGGAATCACTTTCCACAATTCACTATGTTTCGTTGATTTCAACCGGTCAAATTACGGGGCAAGACAAACATCATGCATATTCAGACGTCCGTCAGAAGCCGGTTCCCAATTCATAATATGCATCGAAGAGGCTTGTATTTCCTCCGGGAGGATCAGGAATACGGCGGGCGCTTCGTCGTAAACCAATTGCTGCGCTTCATCGTAAATCTTCTGACGTTCTGCTGTATCTACGGTTTTCTCACCCATTATGACCAGTTCATTGACTCTTTCATTGTTGTATCCTGAGAAGTTTCCACGGCCGTAGCTTTGTCCCTCAAGATAACCGTGCCATTTGGCTTCAAAATGTCCCACCGGGTCAAAGGCGGAATCCCCCCAGTCATCCAGGTATGCTTGACGATCACCAGCGACCAGCATCGGTTTTACAACGCTGAACTCCCAAAAGCGCACGTTGGCATCAATACCGGCTTCCTGGAAGAGATTGGCAACGGCCTCGGCCAGGTTTCGATGCTCTTCCAGTGTGTCAATCGTAAAGGAAAGAGGCTGGCCATCTTTATCTACAATCCCATCGTTATTGCTGTCTACCCACCCTGCTTCTTCCAGGAGGCTTTTTGCCATATCCAGGTCGTAGGGATATGGTTGGAGGCTTTTATTCACAAAATTGTTATAGGGTGAAAGCGGTCCCGGTAATGCGATAGCCCTTCCACCATATATTTCCTGAATGATCAGGTTTTTATCCAATGCGTGATTCAACGCCTGGCGTACTCTGACATCATCAAAAGGAGGTTTGTTGACATTAAGTTCGATCCATTTCGGTTGCGTGCCTGGTGCGGTTTTGACGGCAACACTGCTGTTTTCGTTTAACCGATTCACAAGATCACTCGGGATGGTCTCGATGATCAGAACCTCGTTTGCCAATAAGGCGGCGACGCGTGTGGATGCTTCTGGAATAACCCGGAAAATTACCTGGTCTATACATGCCGGACCGACTGGGGCTATGTCAGGAGAACCGCCATAATACTCATCAAACTTCACCATGATGACTTCGTCCAGCCCATCGCTGGCAGAAACAAACTTGAAAGGACCCGTACCGATAGGCTGTTCGACAAATCCTTTTGTGCCGACCTTTTCAATATACGCTTTTGGAACGATCTGCTGATGTACCAGCATTTGAATTGCGGGCGGGTAGGGGGCATTGAAGTGCATTACAACGGAGTGGTCTCCAGTTTTTTCAATGGATTCCAAAGGGGCGATCAACCCCTTTCGAGGAGAAGAATGGACTTCGGGATAATCGATCTG
>JAAYYW010000090.1 GCA_012515195.1 Leptolinea sp. | reverse complement strand
CATAGAAGTTGTAATATCCGGATTGGAATGGTGGGTCGCAGATGGCAAAATAACCATTCAAAACAGTGAGGAAGACCTATACCGGCTGGAGATCAGAAAGCAGCCTGCGGATGATAGAATTAAGGACCAACGCTCAAACCTGTTACGGTATCAACTGAATGAGATAACGGCGTATCAAAAATTCCTCGCCAACCTTCCGGTTGATCAAATAAATGAGATGCTGTAATACCAACTCTGTAGTCAGATCCATTTTAAGGTTTGTCTGTTCTTGTTTCAATGCAAAAGCAAACTTGAAATATCCTTTTTTGACTCATCTTCCAGATTAGGGAGAATTGTAGTAAACTTGCTTTTCGATTGCAGTCATCACTGCAACTTTCCGCTTCCGGGTACACCGACGGTGCTCTCCGGGGGCAATCCCGTGGAAAGGAGGCAATTCCTGATATGCGTAATTATGAAGTAGTCACCATTTTTCAGCCTGACCTGGATGAAGCAGCGTTAACAGCTGCGATAGAAAAGGTAAAAGGCTGGATCACTGAAGCTGATGGAACGATCAGCAAAGTGGATGTTTGGGGCAAACGCCGCATGGCCTATATGATCCGAAAAACTCGTGAAGGCCAATACGCCGTTATCTATGCCCAGATGGAACCCGCATTTACCAGCACATTGGAACGCAATCTGCGCTTCCATGAGCCTTTGATGCGGTTCATGATCACTCTAGTTGACTGAGTTTCCTTTTGTGTAAGCATTTGCGCAAAAGAAATCTGCTGAGGTTAAGGACATGAGTCGAGGTCTGAACAAAGTCATGATCATTGGGCACGTCGGACGAGATCCTGAAATGCGATATACGCCTTCAGGCCGTCCTGTAACGACATATACAGTTGCCACCAATCGATCATGGACCAGTGCAGACGGTGAACATCACGCTGAAACCGAATGGTTCAATGTGGTGACCTGGGGTAGTCTGGCAGAGATTTGTAAACAACACCTGGCTAAAGGTCAGCAAGTTTACATCGAAGGACGTTTACAATCAAGGCGCTGGGAAGACTCTGAAAACATCCGGCATACAAGTGTCGAGATTGTTGCCAGTGAAATGATGCTCCTGGGTGATAAGCGTGAATCCGCCTCTTCAGTGAACAATGACTACCTACCCTCAGAAGAAATGGAAGATGAGTTTCCATATTAATGGAGAATAACAATGGCTGAAGAACAAGTACAAGAAAACGAACAATCCACTGGTGGTTACAGTGGAGGTGGTTACGGTGGACGTCGTTATATTGCACGGCCCAAAATCTGTCAGTTTTGTGCTGATAAGAACATTACTATTGACTACAAATCGAGCGATATGTTACGCCGGTTTGTGACGGAAGAGGGCAAAATTCGCCCTCGCCGCCAAACAGGGACCTGTGCCCGCCATCAACGTGAACTGGCAAGCGCTGTCAAACGCGCCCGCCACATTGCCCTGCTGCCGTTCGTCTCAGAACGTCCTACAGACTAGTCAATAGCCTCCGTAGTTGGTAAAGGGGCACAGGCACAGGACTCCCTTTGCCTGTGCCCAATATTTTTTAATACTCGAGGTTACCATGCCTAATGAAGAATCCAAAATAATAACGAAAAAGCATCTAGCCCGCCTTGAACGTGAACGGATTCAACGCCGAAACCTCCTCATGGGTGTTTCCATCGCTCTTGCCCTGGTTGTCGGTTTGATCCTATTCGGCATACTGGATCAGCTTTTCTTTCAAGCTCAAAGAACAGTAGCCACAGTAGGGAAAGAAAAAATCACTCAGGGTGAATATCAGGCTCGTGTCCGGTATGCGCGTCAACAGTTAATAGAACGCTACCAGAGCACTCTGCAAATGGCTGAAATGTTTGGTGGTTTGAGCAGTGATAACGGCAACTATTTTAACACTTCACTCCAACAGATCCAGCAGCAGTTGGACTACCCCACTATTTTGGGAAACAGTGTTTTGGAAGCTATGATCGATGAACGCGTTGTTGAGCAGGAAGCCGCAAAGCTGGGAATCACTGTAGATGACAAAGAGATCGAGAAAGCCATGGAAGAAGCTTTTGGTTTTTATGCCAATGGCACTCCAACTCCGCAATCAACTATCTCTATTGCCCCAACATCCACGTTGTCGGCTGATCAACTCGCGATCATTACTCTGACGCCAACAGCAACTCTTGCGCCGACGGCAACCGAGGAACCCCAGCCAACCGCAACAGAAGTTTCACCAACAGAAATCTCCGGAACGGCTGAACCTACATCAACACCATATCCGACATCCACGCCATATACGTTTGAGGGTTACCAAAAGCAGTTCCAGGATTACATGACGAAACTGAAAGATGTGGATTTCTCTGAAGTTGAATTCCGAAAAGCATTCCGCCTCAGCGTCTTACGGCAAAAATTGCAAGAGAAGATCATATCCGATGTTCCAAAAACCGAAGAACAGGTATGGGCACGTCATATCCTCGTCAATGAAGAACAGGCTGCAAAAGATATTCTTGCCCGCCTCGAAAAAGGTGAAGCCTGGGATGTTCTGGCCCATGAGCTCTCGCAGGACGCAAGCAACAAAGATAATGCTGGGGATCTCGGTTGGTTCGGGAAGGCGAAAATGGTAGCAGAGTTTTCTGAAGCCGCCTTTGCCCTGAAGATTGGTGAGATCAGCCAGCCAGTAAAGACTACATTTGGTTATCACATTATCCAGTCACTGGGACATGAAGAACGTCCATTGGACCTGGCAGGATTTGCTGAAAAACAAAACAGCGTCTTTGAAGAATACCTGGCAAAAGCACAGGCTGATCTGGGTGTTACCAAGAACGACCTGACAAATATAACCCCGGAAGAACCTAAACTCGATCTTTCAACGATGCAGTAAAAAGATTATTGCAAAAAGACCGCTGGTTTTTCTCAGCGGTCTTTTTTTTATTTAACCATGTCATTAGGAATATCATCCAAGCGCAAACTTATGATCTGACTCGCTGAATCCCGGCCCATGGTAATCCCATAGATAACATCAGCAGCTTGAACAGTGTTCCTGTTATGTGTGATGACAATAAACTGGGTCTGATTGGCCAGCTCCCGCAGTAGATCGCGATAACGACCAACATTTGCTTCATCCAACATAGCATCCACTTCATCCAAAACACAGAATGGCGTGGGAGAAACCTTCAGAAGGGCAAAAATCAAAGCAACGGCTGTGAGGCTACGCTCTCCACCGGAAAGAAGCGAAAGACCCTGCTCCCGCCGTCCAGGTAGTCTGGCCTCAATATCAATACCGGTCTCGGTAAAATTATCTTCATCGGTCAACACAAGCTTGGCGTTTCCACCGCCAAACAATCGGGTGAACATTTTCTCAAACTCAGTCGCGACTTTTCTAAAAGTTGTTTTGAAATCCCGCTCCATAACCTCATCGAGTTCCCGGATGATCTGGCAGAGATCTTCGTCAGCCTTTTTCAGGTCGTCCACCTGGGTCTTAAGATATTCATACCGTTCAACCACCGATTGGTATTCCGCCTGGGCTTCCGGGTTTACCGCTCCCATTCGCCGCAGGTGCGCTTTCTGGCGGTTGATATTATCTTCCATCTCAGGTGGAATTTCATTTAAACTGGGAAGCTGCTCCACCCAGCCATCCAAAGGAAGTGGTGATTGCGCAGCCATATCTTCGGAATATTCCAGTATGACCAGTCCCATATCTTCTTCAATCTTTTTTCGAAGATTGTCAACCGCGTCTTTGCTACGGGCATATTCCAGCTTTGCCTGCGTCACCGATCGTTCAGCGGCTGTCAATTTTTGCTGTGACGTAACCAATCCGGATTGCGTATCGTTGTATTCACCATCGAGACGATTTAAGTCTTTTTCAGCGGGTGAGATCTTTTCATCCAAAGCATCAATTTCATTCGTGAGTGATTCGATCTGGCTGCCCTGGGTGCCAATCTCAATATCTAGTTTTGAGTGCTCTTCCTGTATTGCCTGAACCTGATGGTTAAGATCTTCCACCTGTTGGTTCATCCGGTCTATCGTAGAAAGCAAGTCGAGCCTGCGTTTTTCCGCCTCCTGCTTCGCTTTTCGGGAAACCGCAACTGTTGTATTCCAATGGAAAACCTGGCTCTGGATCTCATCCAGACTCAGTTTGGCAAGAGCCAGGTTTTTTTCTTTTAATTGTGAACTAATTTCTTGTATTGAACCCAGGTTTTCCGTAATTGAAACATCCAATTTTTGCAGTTCATCATTCGATGTTTCCAGTTGCTTTTTCTGTTGATCGATTTGCTGTTTTTTCCAATTGATTTGCTGTGTAAACTGGTTTAGATCCAGCGTAGCCTTCTGAGATTTTTGATTCAAACGATTGACATTCTGTTCTACCTGCTGGCGAGATTGCTGAATTCGGGATTCTTCTCCATGCAACGAATGGATGGCAGAGTCGGAAGAGTTTATCTCATCGTCACTGCTCTCAATTTCATTTTCAATAGCAGCCAGCAATGCTTCCAGTTCCTTCCGTTCACGGGGACGGCTGATCAAACTACCGCGAGTTTCCTTACCGGCGATTACAGCCCCGTTACTCAGGAACACCTCTCCATTCAAAGTTACTGCTTTTGCCGTATTTCCCTTACTTCGGGCTACTTTTCGGGCAGCTTCGCGGTCTTTAACAATCCACGCGTTTCCCAGCACGGCTGAAACCACCTTACTTATCTCAGTTGGGACTATTATCAGGTCACTCACCCTTCCGATTACCCCGTCAATAGTCGGTGAGGGTCCCCTTGTGGTTGCATCAACAAGAGAGGATACAGGGAACAAAGCTGCCCGTCCCTGATCGTTTGATCCCAACCAGGATACAGCCTGATCTTCATCCGTATCCTCTGCCAGATATATGGCATCTAGGAATTCTCCCAGAACAGCCGCTACAGCGTGTTCATATTCTTTCGGAACCTCCAAAAGACTTGTAAGCGCCGAATATCGCCCTTTTAGATTTCCGCTTTTTGCTTGCTGCAGAATTGCCTTAGCGCCGCCTGCCAGTCCACTGAAAGCGTTCTCCGCATCGATCAACGCTTTCAACTGGCCGTTAATCTGGGCTTTTCGGCTTTCCAATTTGTTACGGGTTTCTTGAAATTCCCGGCGATGGGCTTCTGATTCCGAAATTTTCTTGCGGGTTTCGTCCAGTTTAACAGAAAGCTGTTTGAGCTCTACTTCTGCATCTTCTCGTTCCAGCCTGATGGATTCTTCCTGGGATCTAATTTCTTCCAGGCGTTTTTCTTCTTCAACAATTCCTGATTCAAGCGAAACAAGGCTGTTATTCAAAGAATCACTGCGCGAGATGATCTCGTTCCGATGTGCCTGCAATTTCACGTTGGCTGTTTCGATGTCAACCATTTTACGCCGGGTAAGCCTAACATCTTCTTCACACTTCTGGCGTTCAGTTTGTAATTTCTCCAATTGCGAGGTGACTTCTTTTGCCTGCATTTGGGCATCATCCAACTCATCTTGAAGCCGCTTCTCTTCTTCCGCGATTTCTTCCATACTGCGTTTTCGTGAAGCGGTTTCCTCTTCCCGTTTAGCCAGATCATTTTGAAGAGCCAGTTCCCGTTCCATTAGGGAGCGCTTGCGTTCCTGTTTGACTGCGACTTCACGCAAAAGAGTCTCCTG
>JAAYYW010000089.1 GCA_012515195.1 Leptolinea sp. | reverse complement strand
GCTTTTTCTCCACCAGTTTCATAGCATTTTCCCATCAGGTATAACGCTTCGCAATCCGTCGGGTTCTTCCGTACCAGATCGGCCAGTATTGTGGCCGCATCACCCAGACGCGAGTCCTGTTGGAAATATAGAAACGCAAGGTTCTTCAAGGTTTGTTCATGGTCAGGCATAAATTGCAATGCTTTAAGGTAGGTTAGCTCCGAATTGTCGAAATCGTGGGCGAACATGTAAGCAACTCCAAGATTATTGATCGCTTCCACAGATCCCGGTTCCAGTTCGGTAACACGGTTGAAGCTGCGGATGGCTACATCCGGCTTGTCCAGGTGTATCAGGCAATCCCCCATCGCGGTCAGAACAGCAGGGGTGTCCGGATATTCCACATCGGTTAATCGAAGCAGATCCAGTGCCTCCTGCCATTTTTCCTCCTGGATCAAATCAGTCACCTGTTTCATGGTTTTCGTAAACCGGCTATTTTTCATTTTCGGTTTCCCTGGATAGTGGCGTATGTAATTGCCCGCTTGGTTTGGTATCGGGCGATCCTAAAGGTCTGGTGGAATACAGGCTCCCCAGCCGGATGTATGTATCAACCAGCGTTTGAATATTTTCTTCCAGATTCTTGCTAATGGCAAACAGATACGGGGCAATGGCCGCTTCCGCCCGATAGTCGTCCAGATGGTCGATCATTTCGATGGTGGCCTTCAACCATGACTCCGCGGTGTTTTCCACAATCCAACCATAGGATTGCATATCATAGACCGCGGCGCCCTGGCTGGCAATCCAGGGAATTTTTAACGCCATAAATTCCAGGAGCTGACTGCATGAACAACGCTGCTCAAATTCGCCCACCATGGAAGAGAGACCAATATCTATACGGCTCAACTGACGGTTCCAACCACCGGGAGAATTCCAACCAATAACCTCAAGCTGTTCTGGCGGTAAACCCAGGTCGTCAACCGCTTCCGGGTGGTCAACAAAAAGGAGGAATTTAATATTCTTGCGCATCTGACACGCGGCCTGGAAAGCCATAAGAATCCCGCTCTTCTTCATCGACTGGATGCGGCGAACACTTCCCTGCCAGCCCAGCACAATTTGATCATGCTCCTGGGGAACAATCAGGTTTAACCGGTCAAGGTCAAGATAGTCAGGAACAACCAGAGACCGTGTGTACGCGTTCCAATCATCGCACAAACGCTTGGATGGAGTTGTAGCTCCATGGGTGGCTTGAAGCGTCCACTTCAGCTGAGTCAACAAATCGATCTGCCTCTCAGGTGAATCGCCTGCCTGCAGTCCTCCGTTGACTTCCATGTCATAAACATCGACCAGTTCATCGGGTTCCATCAACTGATAGGCATCCCGAAAATCTGCGATGATCGTCTTATCACGTGCTTTCCAGTGTTGAATTCGCGGAAGGATTGAAGCCCATAACCCGCGATGGATGATGATGTAATCACTCCGGTCCAAAAGCTCCATGGCTGTCGGGGAATTTAGCGCAAAATCCCGCCATCCAATAAGGTCAGCAGAATAACGGCCTGTCCGGTTTATAACCCGGGCCGGAGCAGCACAGCGCATCTCTATGGAATGCTTTAGATCTTCCGATTCGGGGCAAACGTAAACAAAATTCACTTTTCACCCCTTAAAAACGGCTTTGGCTGGCCGGTTTTAAACACCTTTTGAATAACTGCCTCCCAGATCACTGCGAGTTTTTCCGCTTCGCGCTCCGCCGCTTTTTCGTATCCTTCTTCCGCCAGTCTGGTTCGGCAGTCTGTGTCCTGGACAAGAGTTTTCATGTGAGTGTACCAATCTTCCGGTGAACGGGCGATCAGCCCTCCGGTATTCCATTCTTCAGCCCCGCCTGTTGGGGAGCCAATCCACGTGGATTGACGGACCCCGATCTCCATGTACCGGCGGTCTCCTTCGAGCTTGGACGTCTCATCATCCAAGCGGGGAAATAAGTGGATATCGGCCTGCGCGAGAAGGTAAGGGTAATCTTCCGGTTCTGAGGGTGGGATATAGATCCTCCGGGTGTCTGGTATCGATTCAAACAGTTGATATACAGCCGGGTCGCCACAGACGACCAGACGGGATTGAGGAAATTCCCGTAATATTCGAATGACAACACGCCGAATGGATGCCACAGCTTCCAGATTTCCCGGTTCTGAGAATAACCCGATATTCATCCTGGAACTGGGAGCTGATTTTTTTCTCCACAGAGAATTTTTTTCTGTCCAACCATCGGGGACTGTGTAAGCCTGATAGCCTTCGTGGGAGAATTGCAAAGCCAATTTCGTGGATGGAAATGTGATTACATCGGCCAGCTGCAACGCTGCGACAAAAGAACGTGTATCCATACCCGTCTGGGCAGGCAGGATCGATTTGTTGGCCATATTCATCCCCATCTCGCGAAAATCCATATCCATGTCGACCAGCAGGGGATTTCCAGAACCAGCCCAGCCAGCCAGGGCTTTCATATAATCTGGATTGTAGTGCGGATTGTGAGCCACCACTAAATCGGCTCCTTCCCAAGATATGGGAAGCTCTTCCCTGTTTTGCTCCACTGCCATACCCGCTTTTTGGAGGGCTGCTTTGATAACTGACATTCGCAGTGGAGAGTATGTTGATGCTTCGCCAACAAGAACAACTTTTAGAACCTTCTTCTCAGGCAGACTCGCAACCCGGTTGCTGATCTTTATGCGGTCAATATCCGGTGAGACGGGCTGAGCAGCCAGGAGACTTCGCTGCAATTCGATCAATTCGTTAGCCAGATCCGGGCGGCCCTGTGTGCGGGCCTGCCGAATATTTAATTCCAGTATGGCAGGGAGCAAAGCGTCGATCTCATCCAGATGCTCTGACACACTGCTGGCAGGAGATTCACTATGGATCGTTTTCTCCATTAACTCGGCTGCCCGGCGAACTTGTTCTTCGTCAATTGCCAGCGACTTTCCCGTGATCTTTTCCGCCAGTCGGTTGACTGCCTGTGGATGAAGTGGAGGAAAACCACCCGCAATGCTGATTCCAGATGATGGATTTTTTGAAGCCAGGTCTAACCGTTGAACAATATCCTTCCGCTGATCATCGATCTCACGGGCTTTTTGATACACGATCGCGGCCGCCTGACCATCACCTGCCATAAGATAGGAATCACCAATGATCACCAGCGTGGCAACATCATTCGGATCCAGTTCCAGTATCTGTGTGTAAGTACGCAAAGCCTGGGCCACCATATCATTATGCAGATAATAGCGTCCCAGATCCCGCAGTCGTTGCAGTTCAGTCAGGCTTGATAATTTATCAGTGGGTTCGTCGAGTACCATTGGTCATTTTCCGGAAGCGAAATCTCTTCCAGATTACTGTATCCAATTGTATAGGCAGCTTCAGTAAATCAGGTATGAAACCTGCGTAAAAACGCGTAAAGAAGCTAAAGTATTAACTACCAGACTTCTCTTCGGGCTTATTCTCTGATGTTTCCTGTGATTCTTCGTCTTTGGGGGATTGCTGCAACAGCAGGTCTCTCAGGCTCTCAAAATGCTCAACCGGTTCTTTGGAGGCAAGTTTCTCGACCACCATGCTCTGTTCCTGAATGGCTTCAAAGAGCTCTTTCCGAATGACAGGAATTTCCCTTGGAGCGCTGATCCCAATTTTCACTTTTTCTTTGTCAATGGCAAGTATCGTTATGGTGATGTCTTTACCAATAACGATACTTTCTTCCTGTTTTCGAGTCAGCACGAGCATCGGGAATCCCTTCCAAAACACGGTTGATCGTGTTTCCGGGTTTTCAGGTTATGTAGCTGAATTATACGCTTAACCCAACGACTCGAACAAATTCACCATGGATTGTGTTCGTGAGCTAATCATTACAACCGTCTGGTAAATATTTTCCTGGTTCGCCAGTTCAGCCGTGATCTCCGCGATATTGGCTTCATCCTTTTGGGCGATCAAGGC
>JAAYYW010000088.1 GCA_012515195.1 Leptolinea sp. | reverse complement strand
CAAAATTTCGGGTGTGAAATAGCTCTTATTTATTCCCAAAAAGCAACAATTCCTGAACAGAGAATAACTGTGACTATGGATTAGCAGGAAACAAAAATCTGTTAGTTATTAGAACAAGAGCCTGAAAAACCAGGCTCTTGTTTCCATATCGAAAGGGTGTAGAACAGCAGCGACTTTTCAATCGCTGGCAAATTCAATTTGATATTTACGTGCTTTTCCTTCAGCTACTTGTAGGATTTTTCCCATGGTATATCCATATTCTTCCAATCCAGAAAAAATGATTCATTGGATATCATGGCATCGTCATACCCCATTTTCGCAATTTCTTCTGTTACTACGCCAAATACAAACGAGGCATAGGCTGAGTTTACTTTACGTTTTGGAAAGACTGTCCAAATCAGTGGTTCAGTTACATCTATCAAAAATCATCCAAATACGAGATTTACTGCATTTCTCCACTGTGAAGGATAGTATCAACAAAAACGCTCTCAGCCAGATTTTGCACAACGGAAACCTATTTGACTGTTTGTATAACTGGCTTTATTTCTGAAACGGTACGTGGTGCGAATACTATCTATGTCACTACTCCATGAACCACCACGCAATAAATGAAGGGTTCCAAATGTTGGACCGGTTGGATTCTCAAAATATGAGCCTTGATAGTAAATTTCATCATACCAATCTGCAACCCATTCCCACACATTTCCCGACATATCAAATGCACCGAATGGACTTACTCCAGCAGGGAATCTACCAACACTTGTAGTATCGCTGTAAATGCCATCGTAATTTATCAGGTTTTCATGTGGAGCATTATCTCCCCAGGGGTACAAACGACCGGTAGTTCCTCTTGCTGCCTTTTCCCATTCCGCTTCTGTTGGCAAGCGTCCTCCAATCCACTCGCAGTACGCTGTTGCACGATTCCAGTCTACATTAACCACAGGATAATGATCAAAATTTGGGTTTGTGTAATACCCATCGCGTTTTGCACTATCATTACTTAGCGGTGGCTGGCAGGCTTTTGCTTTTACACATTGTGTGTACATATCATTCGTAATTTCTGTTTGATCAATCCAGTAAGCGCTAAGTTTAATAGTATGCTCGGGCTTTTCTATGCTTTCGAAGCTATTACTACCCATCTTAAATGTCCCTTCCGGGACAAAGACCATTATCATTCCATCTTTCTTTCTGGTCATGGTTATAAAATTCGAAACAGCCGTCGGTTCGATTGTAACGGTGGAGACTATTGCCATTACCTCGGGCGTAGGTTCAGAAACGGTAGATTGAGTTATTTCAGTAACCGGAGTGATCGATGTTGATAATGCTCCAGAGGTGGTTAAAGCCGAAACATCCGCAGTTGGCTTTTGCTGGGATCCAATAGAAATGGATTGAGTAGCAGCTGTGAGTGGAGTTTGATTGTATTTTGGAGAATTAATTATTGGTATTTGCTTAGGCGACAAGATGGTCCACAAGAATAGGCCAATAGCCAGTAATGAAAGTATCGCTCCAACCCACCAGAATCTTTTCCAACCTGGTTGAGGTTTTTCTTCAAATATCCGCGGGTATTGATCCCTTATATTTGCTGTGTCTCTCTTAATTGAATCAATTTTTCTTATTTCTTCTTGTTCATCGGCGTGATTTTGGGCCGGGTAATTAGTTGTGTTTATCTGGGATTGTGTATGTTGATTGTCGTTTATTAATTCAGAGCGCCCAGAATCAATTTTGGGTATGGCGATTTCGCTCATTTCATTGGTTATTTCAGAAGCCGCCTGGAAAGACTCAATAAACTCCATAGGAGAGGAAAATCTCTTATTTACATCCTTCTCAAGGCACTTCAGGATAATATCGCCCGCTTCAATTTTTAATTGTTGATTAAAGCGGCAAGGAGAAATGGGTTT
>JAAYYW010000087.1 GCA_012515195.1 Leptolinea sp. | reverse complement strand
TCCTTATCCCGATTATTACAGTTATCGTATCTTTCATCTTCCCGGAAACAACAGGCGGTTTTAACGCGACGATCGCCGATTTCTGGTGGCATATCTTTATGGTTCTGGCAACTCTTTTCCTGATCATCCTCATTTTTGTAAAAAAGCCATCGATTTGGTCTTATGGGCTGGGAATGTTTCTGTTGATTCTCATAGGTTTTGTTGTCAGTCTATTAGCCTATTACCCCGAAGGGGACATTAGTGGAGCAGCAAGATTGGGAGTCATTTGCGCATTCCCACTACTTCCCCTTGTGATCAGAAAATTCGATTTCCAGGAAGAATTTGCTCCGGCTGGTTCATTTGAGCAAGTAATGACCACTACAGTGTCACACATGATCCCCGAAGAGATCAATGAGTGGCTTGCGGCCGTAGCCAATCTGGATGTCACCCACCAGCAGGAAGCAATTGCCCGAATGCTGTGCCTAACATTGGATGCCCAGGGGTGCGCTTTCCTTCACTTATCCGAAACGCCCAATCTAATCAAGGTAACTTCCGGTTATAACTTGGCCAAACAGAGTTGGATTGAGGAAACCCGTCTACCTGTTGAAGAGTTTCCCAAAACCCTCACCGGATTGGTGAACACGGAACCCGTTATTATTCGTCTTTCCAATGAGAATACACAGGAGATGGAATACTACTCCGGGTATTTTGGAATGGAGGACATAACATCAGTCGCATTATTACCTGTAAAAAATGGCGAAACCCAGTGGGGTTCAGCAGCCCTGTTCCGAACAGCCTCTGAGCCATCCTTCCAGATGGAATCACTGCTGCAATACACAAAAACGGCTGCCACACTATCACATATCTTCCGCAATAATGAAACAGCCATCCGCGAGAGACAGGAACTCATTCGACTCGCGCAGCAAATGGACGACCTGCAGGCAGAAAATCAGAATCTACAATCGAACCTCGAAACGCTTCGCCTTTCGGCTGTTCAGCCGGTTCCCGAACAAGCCACACTGCAGATGCTTACCCTGCAACAGGCTTCAGAAACCGAAATTGACCGCCTCCGCAGCGAAAACAAATTATTACTTCAAACCCTAGCGGAGAAACAAAAGGAACCTGTGTTGAAACCCGCCATAGATGAAGCCCGGATATCAGAAGAGCTTTCTGTCGCCCGGGCAGAAATTGCCCGTCTGCAAGGCCTGCTGCGTGATACTCGGCAACGATTGAAAGAAATGCAGGTCAATTCAAATATTAGTGGTACATATATTGATGGATTGCGAAATGTAAACAATTTGATCACTGAAATCCGTCATCCCCTTTCAACCATTACCGCATACGTGGATTTGATAATCTCGGGCTCACAGGAATCGGAAAAGAAAGAGATTGGGGATATTTCAATCGACACACTGCATTCATGTCTGGCGAGACTTCGTAGCCTGATGAATGATATGGCTGATATGAATGTATTGAGCGGCGGCGTGATTGACCTCGAACCCGAGGCCATGGATCTGGCAAACGCCATTGATCAGGCAGTTGAGACCATTTCAGCCAGTTTTATGGAGAAAGAGATCTCTCTAAAGCTTGATCTGCCACCCATATTACCATTCATATTTACGTACCATGAAGCCCTGAAAAAGGTTATCATTTACCTCCTTCAAAATGCTGGAAAAGTAACCCCACGCAGCAGCTCTGTTGAACTCAGAGTTGAAGTTCACGAAGAGAGCGCTGAACCTTACCTGATGTTGGAAGTCACCGATCATGGGGGCGGTGTGGCTGTTGAGGATATCCACAGGGTATTCTCCACATTAGAGGTCGAACAAGGCAAGGTGATCCCTGGAGTGGGAGAAGTCAACGGCGGCCTTGTAGCATCGAAGACCCTTATTGAAGCACATGGTGGCCGGATTTGGGTTGATTCAGAACCGGGAATTTCCACCACGTACTCCGTGCTTTTACCCATACAAAAAGATAAAATATAATCATGAAGTTTCCATGAAACGTAACCCATCACTTCTCGAAGGCCTTCTTATTGCGCTGCTCGCGGGTTTACTGGTAACCGGTGCCATTCTGATCGCCGGTTATGAGAATCTTTTTACGTCTTCCGGTCAGGTTGAAGCCACTCCGCTTCCCGTTCAGGGTGAAACCCTTGAACTGGTTGAAGCCTCTTTGGAAGCGATCAGCGTTACACCATCAGTGATCCCTTCACCTACTCTCTGTCCTGTACCACCGGACTGGGAGCCCTATGAGATCAAAATGGGCGATTCGCTGGAAGCCCTTGCCGGTGAACGGCTGGCGCAGCTTGTTGATGTCATGGCCGCCAATTGTCTGGATAGGCCGGGCGCTCTTCCCGGTGCGATCATCTATCTGCCGCCTTTACCTCCCACGCTAACTCCTACTATCACCTCAACACCCACCATCACATTCACACCGACTACAACCCTCCCTCCCTGTGATTACCCCGAAGGCTGGATCCGGTACAGTTTGAAACCTGGCGATACGTTGTTCAAACTTGGTGTGATGTTCAGAACAAGTGAAGTTGAGATTCTTACCGCGAACTGTCTGGCTTTCGGCAAAGCATTGCATGCTGGTGACATATTATTGGTACCTCCTCTCCCTACATCCACGCCAACCCCTAAATAACAGAGCACCATGCGGACAGGAAAAACCACACTGGCCTGCCGTTTTTTACTTCCAATCATGCTGATTGTCACATCAGCCTGCATTATCACAGACTATTTTGAATCAGTTTTTGCCACTCAAACCCCAACCGCATCTACCACACCCTCTCCTACATTAACACCTTCCCGTACGATCACCATCTCCCCTTCTGTCACGCAAACCAAAACCCCAACAGCAACAACAACCCTGACATCTACAATCTCCGCAACCGTTACATTAACCCCTACCCAGGAATTACCTCCAGCCTGTTTTCCGCAAACTCCTGTGCCAGTAAGTCTTTCACAGCCATATATCAGCGGACAAGTCCGAATCCTGCTCGTTGGTGTGGATAATCGCCAATCGGAAATCACCCGGGCTGATTCCATCATCCTGCTTTCCCTTAACCCGGAACAGGGAACTGCGTCACTACTTTCAATTCCTCCCGATTTGTATGTTTATATCCCCGAGGTGGGCATGGAACGGATTAGCAGTGCCCAGTATTTTGGTGGGATAGGGAAAGTTCTGGACACAGTTGAATATAACCTTGGCGTGCGGGCCAACAAATACCTCGCCATTGATTTGCATAACTTTCTGAAAGTCCAGGAAACAACCGCACCCATCACGGTCATCGCGGCAAACCGATTGACAGATCGCTGTGATATTCCCGGAGCCACAACCGGTTGGTGTGTTGTCCAACCCGGATCTAATGTGATGAACGCAGACAAAACACTGTGGTACGTGCGCAGCCGTAATGGTGGCGAAATGGAGCGGATGCGAAGGGCTCAGGAGGTTCTGATAGCCATTTTTAACCGGCATATGGATCTTCGTTCTCCTGCCCAAATAACTGAGCTCTATGCTGTATATGCCAGCTCAGTGGAAACGAATATTACTACAGAAGACCTTGCCAACCTTACCCCATTGGCAGTAACACTTTACACAAACCGGAGTATCCGCCAATATTCCCTATCATCAAATGAGGCAGTACCGGGGACATTGCCGGGTGGAGAAAACATCCTTTTCCTGGATCAGAGAGCAGCATGGAATGTAATCCGACAGGCAGTCTTCCAACCCTAACACCCTGGAATAACCATCCTTTTTCAATTTGACATCAAGGTTAATTACTGCTATAGTGATTGCGACTATACGAAAATAGTGCGGAGGGAATATGTCCGGTCAGACAGCGGTTTCATCCAGTTTTCATATTACATCCGAAACATCCTTGATCGATGCCCTTGAAGGCTGGCAGATGCACCTCCGGGATAAAGGCCGTTCAGAACACACGATCAAGGCGTTTGCCGGTGATCTGCAATTATTTATCCATCATTTATCGGCAAATCGCAGCGTCAATTCGATCACCACAAAAGAGATCAACGACTTCCTGCACTGGTTGCAGCATGATCGTGGTGTACCTTGCAGCCCCAAGAGCCTTTCTCGCCGAATTACATCCATTAAATCATTCTTCCGCTGGTTAAATCGTGGTGGTGTCGTAATAACCGATCCGGCTGAACGGGTTTTACAACAGAGCGCGGTAAGCCGCTTCCCAGAGGTTTTGACAGAGGAAGAACTTGAACTGATCATGGATGCCGCGGCGAAATGGCAAACTCGCGGAAAACCAGATGCCCGACCTTACACTTTGATCTCACTGTTGTTATCCACAGGGATCAAGAAAAGCGAATGTCTTGCTTTAAAAATGAATCACGTGGACCAGGATGCGGTGGAAGGTCCACAGATTTTTGTGCGGTACGCGAATCCGGCCAATCGGTATAAGGAACGCAAGATATCCGTTCCCTCCGATTGGGTACAGTCATACCAGGAATATCTGGCTCAATACAAACCAGCCGACGAGATTTTTCCCTGGTCTCCGCGACGGCTTGAATACCTGCTGGAAGATCTGGGAAAAGCGGTGGGATTACAGAAACACATATCCTTTGATATGTGTCGATGGACCTGCGCTTTGAATGACTGGCAGTCCGGGATGGACAGAGATAAAGTCCGTCAAAAACTGGGTATATCCAAGATTCAGTGGCGCGAGATCAGCTTCAAACTCAGCCGTTTGGCGGGAGAGCCGGAAACCGAAGAGAAAACCGCAGAACCCGCTTAGTTTTGGGGGTAATAGCTGCTCCCTCACCAATACCCAGGCCAACCACCCAGACAACATTGTCCCCACTTATTACCAACGGCCAATTTCCCCGCGCCTGGCGCGGTACTTTGTGATTGGTAAAGTAATCAGATAGTTTTTGGCTTTTACCTTTGAGACCAAACGGATGGAGGCGTTCACCGGCAATCCCTCCCCGTACTTCCAAAGGGAACTGAAGTCTTTCATAATCCAACCAAACCCTGTTGGTATGTTTCCCTGACCGGATAGAATTCCAGGCACTCTGCAAATCGTCTTCAACGATATCCAATTCCCATCCCCGGAGTGAATAAATTCCAGGTTCAGGTATTTTTACGATATCACCACTTTCCAATTGAGGATGGGAGATTATCAGCCCTGGTTTTCCATTCCAGAGGGACACTCGATCGTTTGTTCGCTGGATCCACAAATTTGCGGTAAGGCTCATTTCACCAGACCGGGTCGGGTTTTGAACAAATTCAGACATTCGGGCAGTTAACTGAAAATCTACATCCCGGATTCCCGGTGAAAGGATGGCAATCGCCTGCCGAAGAACCGCCCGGCGTAATCCCTCCTGTTGGTTAAGAATACAGTCCATATCCAGACAAATGCAGGAATCCCGTTGTTCAATAAAACATGTATCCCATGCTTTATTCTTCACGTCTGAGAGAATGGTCTGTTCTTCGGCAAGAATGGAGGCAGTCTGAAGGATATGGTTCTTAACCTTTGCATTATAGGTTCGTAGAAACGGGATTAACTCATGCCGGATGCGATTTCGGAAGTAGATAGTAGACGCATTGCTATCATCCTGCAAAGGTACGAGCCCGCTCTCTTTGCACAGGCTTTCTGTCTCGTCCCTCCAGTAGGACAGCAATGGACGAACAACCGGAATATCCGTCCCCCAAATTGGAAGAGTCTGACGGTCTGGCATACCGGCCAATCCGTCCATACCGGCACCCCGCAGCAGATGCATGAGAACCGTTTCAACCTGATCATCAGCCGTATGTCCCACAGCCAAAGCCTGAGCGCCTTTCTTTTCCGCGGTATCAAGCAACCAGCGGTATCGGAGCTGGCGGGCTCCTTCTTCCACCGAAAGATGGTTTTCCCTGATATATTCTGGAACATCTCCGCCGCCGGAAATAAATGGAATGCCAAGTTTGCGGGCTAATAAACCGGCTTCAAGTTCATCCTGATCAGCTCTGGTCCTTAGGTGATGATTGAAATGTGCTGCAACTACCGAAAAACCCGCTCTGTGAAGGAGCACAACCAGGCTCAAACTATCAGCCCCGCCAGAAAAAGCGGCTAGTACAACCTTTGCGGGATCCAACCCACACCGATTTATGCAAATTTCACGAAATCTTTCCAAATCCATAGGAACATTATAGCAACAGGCCGCCTTTGGACAGGAAAACGGGTATTAAAACCGCAAAAGTCTTTATTTTTTTACTACATTAAAATAAAATAAATACTTAAGCATTATTGCGCGCTTGCAGTGGGTAATGGATTATGCTAGACTGACTTTGAATTGCGCTAGATGAGCGAGGGTGTATGGCGGAAAAAATACTGATTGTCGATGATGACCTAGAGACACTTCGACTGGTGGGTCTGATACTGGAACGCGGGGGGTATCAGATTGCGGCCGCCAGCAGCGGCCAGCAAGCCCTGACAATGGCCCACAGTGAGAGTCCCAATCTCATCATATTGGATATTATGATGCCCGAAATGGATGGGTATCAGGTCATGAAGAATATTCGCCAGGATCCGGCTATCAGCAACATACCGGTTCTCATGTTCACGGCAAAAGCCGGTATTGAAGACAAAATAACGGGTTACGAAACTGGTGTCGATGACTATCTGACCAAACCAATCCATCCAGCGGAACTTGTTGCTCATGTGAAAGCAGTCTTAAGCCGAGCAGCCTCAAAGATGAAAGAAACTCAGACTAATTCCACTATCATGGGTTTCCTGGCTGCACGGGGTGGGCTGGGCGTTTCAACCCTGGTGGTGAACCTGGCAATTGCCCTGTATAACCGCACACAAAAATTTACGGCAGCGGTCGAAACCATCCCGGGGTACAGTTCCTGGGCGTGGGAACTTGGGCATTCCGATTCTGAAGGCCTTAATAAGATTCTCACCACCGCTCCAGAGGACATCACCCGCAACACCGTAAAGAACGAACTTATCCTGACTTCATTTGGAATTCATTTATTGATGGCCTCTCCCAAGTTGAAAGACCAGGAAACCATTAACAATACACCCCAGTATCAGGCAATGTTGCGTGAACTTTCTGAAATGAGTGAGTATTTACTGTTGGATATTGGTTCACCGGGCAACCCGAACTGGCGCCGGATACTCAGTACGTGTAATGAAGCTATCGTGGTTGTGGATCCGGATCCAACCACCATGCGCCGCACAAAAGCATTGTTGCAGGAAATGGAAAGCCTTGGTTTTGGTAAATCGCGAAAAATAACAGCCGTTGCGGTTAACCGGGCCCGGTCAGACATCCAACTGACCCTACCACAAATGCAAGAAGCTCTCGGTACACCCATTGCGCTGTTGATGCCACCTGCGCCCGAAATGGCCTATCAGGCAGCCACCCGTGCCGTGCCACTTTCTCTGGTTCAACCTGAAAGTCTGCTTTCGCAGCAATTTAATCGGTTGGCTGAAATCTTACTGGCTAGCAAGTGACTTATTCGGAAGAGACTACCCGGCAATTAGAAAACGCGGCACATCTCCTCCAAAATAGCCGGAAGACGGTGGCTTTCACCGGAGCTGGATTATCTGTTCCATCAGGAATTCCCGATTTTCGGTCCGCATCCACAGGCTTGTGGAACCGGTTTGATCCGATGGAAGTTGCCTCATTAACCGCGTTCCAAAGAAACCCGGATGCCTTCTTTAACTGGTTGGAACCGTTGGCACGCGATTCACTTAACGCGCAACCCAACCTGGCGCACATTTCACTTGCCCGATTGCAAACTGCCGGTTTCATTCAAACCCTCATCACTCAGAATATCGACAGCTTGCATCAGAAAGCCGGTTCTTTTGATGTGATAGAACTTCACGGGAATCTGGGATCATTCATCTGTGTTACCTGTCAGAAGCATTTCTCATTACTGCATTACCGTGATACATGGTTAAATGACCACATTTTCCCAAGCTGCCCAAAATGTGGTTCTCTCTTGAAACCGGACATTGTTCTTTATGAAGAGATGCTGCCCCAGGATTCCTGGGAACAGGCTGAAGAGGCCTGTGAAGAATCAGAACTGATACTTATTGCCGGGACCTCGCTGGAAGTAATGCCGGCGTCATCGCTGCCTTTGGAAGGCTTCCATCGTGGCGCAAAACTTGTCATTATTAATTTGTCCCCCACTCCCCTCGATACTCTGGCTGAATCGGTAATCACATTGGATGTGGCCATTGCCCTACCCGAATTGGAACGACAAGTTTTACTTTAGCGCGCACCCCGGCGCCCGAATTGACGTTCCAGTAGATCAATCGAGATATGTATCATCGTCGGGCGTCCGTGTGGACATGTCCGCGGTGACCGGCAGCTTTCCAAATCAAGAAGAAGTGCTTTCTGTTCTTCTATCGCAAGCGTCTGGCCGCCTTTTATGGCCGCCCTTTTGCAAATCCGCGCTATCAGGCGGGCTTCACGCTGCCCCTGGAGAGGTGTTTCGTCTTCTTCGAAATCCTCGATCAGGGTTTGAAGGGCAGCTGCCGGACTAAGACCAGCCAGAATAACCGGAAGCGACCGAACCCGGAATACATTCGCCCCAAACGGTTCAATATCAAAACCGAAGGGACGTAAAAGTTCAACCTGTTCTGTCAGAGCCCGCGAGGAATGAGGCGGTACTTCAACCAGTTCAGGTTGGAGAAGTGCCTGTGAGGGTATGGCACCTTCCGTATGTGCCATCATTTTTTCGAAAAGAATTCGCTCATGCGCCGCATGTTGGTCTATAAGGTATAACCCGTCCGGGGCTTCAGCTACCAGATACGTCGATCCGATTTGACCAACGAGTCGCAGAAGGGGAAGCATCCCTGAAGGTAGAACCGATGCCTGCGGCTTGTTGGGGGTAGTATCAAAGGAATTATCCCGCCGTTCATGGGTATCTGACCCATCTTCTGCCTCAGCAGCCATTTGCCAATCGGGTGAAACAAGTGGCGGCTGGGGAAAAATTGTTGTCCACCGGGCGGGCTGCAAATCAGGAACTGGTGAAGAAGCCATCAACGCCCGGCGTACTCCGCGTTGAACGGCAGAGAAAACCCTGTCCTGGTCGCGAAACCGAACTTCTGCTTTGGCCGGGTGCACATTCACGTCCACCATCTCCGGTTGCAATTCCAGAAAGAGTGCCGCTGCCGGGTACCGGCCTACCATGATCATGTTTCGGTATGCCTGAATAAGCGCGGTACTCAACGCTGAATCCAATACCCAGCGGCCATTCACAAAAAATGTTATATCGCGGCGGGTTCCCCGCGTAATCGAGATCGGGCTAATGTAACCGGTTAATTCAAGCCCATCATCCTGCAGAAGTACTTCGATCATCTGTCGCGCCAGATCTACACCGTAGAGATTCGCCAGGACCTCGCGTCTATCTCCATTTCCCGGAGTAAGTAATGCAGTGTGTCCATCCTGCTCCAATTGGAAACGGACGTGAGGATATGCCAGAGAGTATCTCGCCACAAGGTTATCGATCTGCGTTCGTTCTGTCGAGTCTGTTTTTAGAAACTTCAACCGTGCGGGAACCGTGAGAAACAAATCTTCAACCCGCACCGTCGTCCCGGTGATCGCGCCAATTGGTTCGAAATTCCGTTCCTTTCCGCCTTCGACAACCAACCGTGCTCCTGCTTCTTCATCAGAAGTACGCGAGGAAAGGGTCATACGGGAAACTGAGGCGATGGATGCCAGGGCTTCTCCCCGGAAACCCAGAGATGTAATGTGGAATAATTCATCGGCTGTTCGAAGTTTACTGGTGGCATGACGTGCCAGTGCAATCTGCATCTCACCGAGCGCGATACCGCAACCATCATCACCCACTTCTATCAGCTTCTTTCCCGCCCCCTCTACCCTGACAGTAATAGATGTGGCGCCGGCATCAAGGGCGTTTTCCACAAGCTCCTTGACAACAGAAGCCGGACGTTCTACAACTTCTCCGGCAGCTATTTGTGAAGCGACTTCATCGGGTAATATTTGTATAGTCATGTAACCTGCCCGGGATGATTATAATCAACCTGGCCGGATGAAGCGAATTGGTCTTCATCGGCTGGAAGGATAGGATTTGATAAACGCAGACAACTACACCACCCTGATATTTGACCTTGATGAGACAATATATGAATCAAACACCGGTATCTGGGAAGCTATTCGCGATCGCATAAGCCTTTATATGTATGAGCGTATCGGCCTGGACTGGAATGACATTCCGGGTTTGCGAATGAAATTATTCAGCACATACGGCACAACACTCCGTGGGTTGATCACGTTGTATGATGTAGATCCGGAAGATTACCTTAAATATGTCCATGATATCCCGATGCAAGACCTTCTCAAACCAGATCCCAATCTTCGGAAAATTTTGCAGTCATATCCACACCGAAAGGTGATTTTCACCAATGCTGACCGAAATCATGCTTATCGTGTCCTGGATATTCTTGAGATTAAAGACCTGTTCGAGAAGATCATTGATATCCGTGATATATCACCATACTGTAAACCCATGCCCGAAGCATTTGAAAAAGCTCTGGCCTTATCTGGTGTTATTCCTGGCGAGAGCATAATGCTGGATGATTCACAACCCAATCTGGCAACAGCCCGTTTAATTGGTATGGGAACTATACGAGTGGGATCAAACCAACTCTCCTGGGATTATGATGAATGTATCCGGCGGATACACGATCTACCGGTAGTTCTTTCCCGCAACGGTCATAATTTAGGAAAACCGGCATGACACTGATTGAACTGGCTCCCTATATTTTGATCGGATTGGTCCTGGCCATAAACATTGTTTTATGGGCATCCATCGTGGGTAAAAAGAATCAATCCGGGATGAAAATCTGGAGAAACGCCAGTTTTTCTCTCAATAAACCATGGGAGAAGGAAGAAAAAGAATTACGTGAACTGAATGACCGGGTAAAATCATTGAAATCAGCCGGTCATAAATCGGAAAAAGCGCAAGACACTGACGCCAACAAGTAAGTTATGCGAAACCTATCTATCAAAGGTATTAACGAATGAAGCCATTTCAAATTGTAATACTGGCCATGTTTGCCACTATGATGATCCTTGCCGTTTTTGCGGGCGGTGTGGTCACAGGTTTATACCTCCCAACGGACTACCGACAAAAACTTGATCTTCCAGCAGTTTCGTGGCTGCCAGGACAAGACAATGATTCTACAAAGACCAGTCGCGATACCCTGTTTGCGCCATTCTGGCAGGCGTGGGACCTGGTGCATGAAGAATTTGTGGAACAGCCCGTTGATGATGAGAGTCTGATGCAAGGCGCTATCCGCGGAATGATGGACTCGCTCGAAGACCCGCACACTTCGTACATGGACCCGGACGAATACCAGCAAATGGCTGACCCGCTGGAAGGGGAATACGAAGGCATTGGTGCCGTTGTTGATATAACCGGTGATTATGTGACGTTTATCAGCTTCTTCCCCGGCTCACCGGCTGAACTGGCAGGGCTGAAATCTGGCGATATGGTTATGGAAGTAGATGGTAAAGATATGACCGGTATTGACGGCAACCTGGTATTGAAAAAAATCCGCGGTCCAGCCAACTCAGAAGTCACATTGAAATTGAGACGCAAAGATCAGGATGAGCCTATTGTGGTTACCTTAAAACGCCAGAAGATCGTTATGAACAGCGTTGAGAGTGAAATGCTTGATGGCGGGATTGCTTATATTCAGCTATTGACGTTTGGAGAAAAAACAACGGATGAATTGAAAAAAGCCATTCGAGAGCTTGAAAAGGAAGACCCAATGGGATTGATCCTGGACCTTCGGAACAACGGAGGGGGATTCCTAAACACAGCCATCGAGGTTACCTCACAGTTTGTAAACTCAGATGTTGTGATGTATGAAGAGTATGGCAGTGGGGAGTTAAAAACATTCAATACATTGCCAGGTGGTGTCGCGCGAGACATCCCCCTGGTCGTATTGATCAATGGTGGCTCTGCCAGCGCATCAGAAATTCTGGCTGGCGCGCTTCAGGATACCGGCCGGGCAAAATTGGTGGGTGAAAAATCCTATGGCAAGGGCTCGGTGCAAAACTGGGTGCCCTTAAAAGATGAACAGGGAGCCGTTCGCATCACCATTGCGCGTTGGTTAACCCCCAATAAACGTCAGATCAATGAAATCGGATTGACACCTGACTTTGTTGTAACCTTTACAGACGAAGATATTGAAGCCTTGAGAGATGTTCAATTGAATAAGGCTCTAGAATTGCTTTCAACCGAATAGTAACTACCTTTAGGGAAGAACAATTTCAAACTGCCCACGCGAATTTGCGCGGGCAGTTTTTGTTCCTGTTCTTTGCAACGCCGCTTTTTCGAACGGTATAATGAACCAATGAAGAAACTGCTCCTGGCGGTTATCCTCTTTCTGGCAATCGCGTTTGCGTTTACCAGCCTGGCCGAGATCGAGAAGGTGGCTGCCGTGATGGTGACAGGCAAATGGCAATTTCTGACTGCCGCGCTGATCCTTCAAATATGTTGGTTGGGAATCGTGGGGGCTACATACTCATCGCTTTATCGTATCGTCGGTATCCCCGATACTACCCGGAGATTGTGGAAACTGGCATCAGCCGCGCAGTTTGCCAATGTGATTGCCCCAACAGGCGGAGTCAGCGCCGCTGCCGTTTTTCTGTCAGATGCAAATCGCAATCAAAAATCCACCGCGCGGGTTACAGTTATCTACACCCTTTCGGTTTTTTTTGAATATATAGGTTTCTTGTTTATTTTAATTCTGGGTCTTGGGATCTTAGCTTCCGGGCATTCCATTCATGCAGCCGAGATCGCTGCATCGATCCTTCTTGTTCTGGCAGCAACGGCATTGGCCGTAATCCTATACCTGGCCATGGTCAGTGAAGCTCTCCTTGGTCGGTTTTTATCCGGATGTTCACGTCTAATAAATTCGATCGTTCGTCCCATCATCCAACAGGACTGGTTGCACGAGAAAAGGGCTCTCTCCTTCTCGCGCGAACTGGCAGAAGGGGTATCTGACCTTAAACGACATCCGAATGGACTTCTTGCTCCGTTGGGGCTTGCCCTGACAAACAAGGCTTTGTTGATTTTAATTCTGTGGCTTATTGCCATGGCTTTTGAAACCTACCTGAGACCGGATATCCTGATCGCTGGCTTTAGTATCGGCTATCTCTTTCTCATCGTGTCTCCGACGCCGGCTGGCGTGGGAGTTATGGAGAGTGCTATGGCTTTATCCCTGCGGTCGCTTGGGGTAACCCTGGAAACAGCTACTGTAATTACAATCGCGTTTCGCGGAATAACATTCTGGATACCACTGGTTATTGGCGCGATCAATTTTAAAATGTGTCAGAGCAATTTCACAGGATCTGCCGAGACGGTTTGACGGTTTCCCCGGCACGGGGTATAATCTGGCGTCATTAAATTTAGCGATTATATGGAGATAGGCGCGATGGAAACGATCGATGCGCAATCGGAAATAACAACCAGCGAATTGAAACCCAAAGATCATTTCACTGGAAAAGTAGCAAAAACCAGTCTGGCCGGTGCTCTGGTCGACATTGGAGAAAAAGCCCCCGCTTATCTCCATGTTTCACAGATTCCTCCTGCTGCCGATGGTACCCCCAAAGGCGTTGAAGAAATCTTGACCATAGGCCAGGAAATTGAGGTTTGGGTAAAACGAGTCAAAGAAGGCCGTGTTGAATTAACCATGATCAAACCCATGGATCATGACTGGCGCGACCTGAAGAAAGATCTGGTTGTTTCCGGTAAAGTCGTTCGCATCGAGAAATTCGGTGTGTTCGTGGAAATCGGCGCCGAACGTCCTGGTCTTGTTCACATCAGCGAAATGGCACACGGATTTGTCAAAGCCGCCGAAGACGTCGTTAAAGAAGGCGATGAGATCCAGGCCATGATTCTGGATGTGGACCGGAAAAAGAAGCAGATCAAACTGAGCATGAAAGCCCTCCTTCCCGAACCGGAAAAAACCGAGGAAACAACCCCGCGAGCCAAATCCGGCAGTAGTTCTCCACGTGGAGAACGAAAAGGCGGTCGCCGTCGTGAAAATGCTACAGAAGATTACAGCGCCTACCTGGTATCTGAAACACCAGCAGAACCTGAACTTACAGCCATGGAAATTGCCTACCGTGATGCCATGGGTAAAGCCAAATCTAAACGTTCCATCGCCCAGGAAAAACACAAACGTGCCGAAGCCGAGGAACGGGACGAAATTTTCTCCCGCACCCTGACCAACAAGATCAAGACCTCATAGGTCATGGGCGAACGAGAGAAACTAATCGTTCATTACGCTCAAGACGCAAACCAAAAGTGGGGAGGCGCCCATTCAACGGCCCTCCCCACTTCTCTTTTAATTTCATAACTCCATTTTTGAAAGGATCCATTTCTTTATGGCAACCAAATATATCTTTTTTACAGGCGGTGTCGTCAGCTCAGTTGGTAAAGGTGTGACCGCTGCAGCCATTGGCCGGCTTTTAAAAGAACGGGGTTTCAAGGTTGCCGTTCAAAAATTGGATCCCTATATCAACGTGGATCCCGGGACGATGAGTCCGTATCAGCACGGAGAAGTTTTTGTTCTCGATGATGGAGCTGAAACCGACCTTGACCTGGGACACTATGAAAGATTTATCGATATCCGATTGAATCGGGTATGTAACATAACCACAGGACAAGTGTACGCCGAGGTGATCAGTAATGAACGTCGCGGGGATTATCTGGGCGGCACCATCCAGGTGATCCCGCACATAACAAATGAGATCAAACGGCGGATAAGTCTGGTAGCGAAGACCACCGGCGCCGAGATCGTTCTGGTGGAAGTCGGCGGCACAGTCGGCGACATCGAAAGCCAGCCCTTTCTCGAGGCAATCCGGCAGCTGCGCAGCGACTTTGGCCGCGAAAACACCATGTATATTCATGTTACCTGGTTGACATATATCGGCGCGACCGGCGAATTAAAAACCAAACCCACTCAACACTCGGTGCGTGAATTACGGGCACTGGGCATTTCTCCCGACGTGATCGTAGCCCGGTCAGATTACCCCGTGGAAGATGACCTGATCGAAAAGATCGCCCTCTTTTGTGATGTTGAGAAAAAAGCCGTCTTCCCCATGGTAACCACACCAGTGCTATATGAAATTCCGCTGCTACTGGAAAAAGCCAATGTTGGCGAGTACATCCTGCAGCGTATGGGACTGGAAGCTCGTGAAAAGCCGGATTGGAGAGAGTGGGAACACCTGGTAAGCCAGGTAAACCGGGAAAAACCAACCGTCAAGATCGCGCTTGTCGGAAAATATGTTGAATTGCATGACGCGTATCTATCCGTCCGAGAATCCATTAAACATGCAGGCCTCCACCTTGGCGTTGAAGTTGAGCTGAGCTGGATCCATTCTGCCGAATTGGAAAAAGGCCGTGGTTGGGAAGCGCTGAAAGATGTTGACGGTATCGTCGTGCCAGGCGGTTTTGGCAGCCGCGGTATCGAGGGAAAGATAATGACCGCCCAGTACGCACGGGAAAACAAGGTCCCCTACCTCGGATTATGCCTGGGGATGCAGGTTATGGTTGTTGAATTGGCCCGGAATGTACTTCATAAAGAAGAAGCCAATTCCACAGAGTTCGACCGCGCCACACCCGATCCGGTCATTGACCTCATGCCGGAACAGACATCCATCACCGACAAAGGCGGTACCATGCGTCTGGGACTGTACCCCTGCGTGCTGAAAGAAGGATCGATAGCCCGTGACGCCTACGGCGTTGATCAGGTGGATGAACGCCACCGTCACCGGTTTGAATTCAACAACCAGTACCGTGAGCCATTGGAAGCAGCCGGGATGCGTCTTTCCGGTCTGTCGCCTGATGGACGGTTGGTGGAGATTGCCGAAATCATTGACCATCCCTTTATGGTAGGAACACAATTTCATCCAGAATTTTTGAGCCGCCCCAATCGGCCGCACCCGCTCTTCTTCGCTTTTATGAAAGCTGCCAGCGAACAAGCTGAAGTAAAAACGAACGGAAAACCAACCAAGTAACCTCTGTTAACAACAAAACGCCCTTTTCAATCAAAAGGGTGTTTTTGTGCCAGGCCAGCCTGTAAGCCGCGTTCTGTCCGGAGACGGGGTATCTTTGCAGACGGCCGTCCTCTGGATGATCATCTCTCTCGGCATAACGTTACCGTTACACTCAAGCAGCCTACCCGGGATTATCGTCGAAACGGGGGAACGGACCGTTCCCCGCCCTTCCAGAGAAGAGCTTCATCCCTGCTTGGCCTTGCTGCGAATGGGGGTTGCCTGGCCGGCACATTACTGTGCCGCCGGTGGTCTCTTACACCACCGTTTCACCCTTGCTCCCTATTAGAAGCGGTATGTTTCTGTGGCCCTATCCCACGGTTTCCCGCGGCGGGGGTTACCCGCCATTCTGCCCTGTGCAGCGCGGACTTTCCTCGGCACCACTCAAGATGGTGACGCGATCATCCGGCCAGCCTGGCAGCTCCATCATAACGGGGCAGCCCTTCCCCGTCAACCATCAATTGGGCTATAATCCCGGCGGGGAATACTGTAAATCAACCGCAATGGCGGAATCTTTTTTTGAACGAGGTTAAACATGCGTACATTCATGGTTGCAGGCAACTGGAAAATGAACAAAACTGCTGAACAGGCCAAAGCACTGGTCACCGAACTACTGCCCGGTTTAAAAGCCGCAGTGAAAGTGGAGCGTGTTCTTTGTCCCACATTCACCTGCCTTTCCACAGTCTTTGAGCTGGTCAAGGATACCAACATTGGTCTGGGCGCCCAGAATTTGCACTGGGAAGCCTCCGGCGCGTATACCGGCGAGATTTCCGCCAGTATGGTAAAAGAATTCTGTGACTTCGTGATCATTGGCCACTCTGAACGCCGCCAGTATTTTGGCGAAACAGACGAGACCGTCAACAAAAAGGTCAAAGCCGCTCAGGCTGGTCATCTTCTACCCATCGTTTGTGTGGGTGAAACCCTAACGGAAAATGAAGCCGGGCAGACCAAAGAGGTTGTAACCCGTCAATTGCGCGGCGGTCTGGCCGGGGTTGAAATCTCTGATCCGGCCAAACTCGTGGTTGCTTACGAACCCGTTTGGGCCATTGGCACAGGCCGTGCGGCCACTGCCCAGGACGCCCAGAACGTCTGCGCATTGATCCGGGCAGAACTGGTTTCTCTGTTCGGCAAGGAAAATGCCGATGCCATCCGCATCCTCTACGGCGGTTCGGTGACCGGCGCCAACGCGGCTGAATTATTCAGTATGCCTGATATCGACGGTGGACTGGTAGGCGGTGCCAGTATGAAACCCGACTTCATCGCCATTCTAAACGCGGCAAACGACCTTTCATAACAAGAAATGGGCTTTCACACCCTCCTTCTGCGTTTTTCGAAGGGGGGTGTTTTTTTATCGAAGGTGTTGAGAACAAATTTGAACCGAGTCCAAAAACCTTTAAAAGAATTGGGGGAGATTTCTAACTCAGTCAGATTTTCAAAAAAAAAGCAGCCAATGGCTGCTTCTAATGGTCTTATGCCGTTCCGAACTGCCGGTCGCCTGCGTCACCCAGTCCAGGGACGATGTACCCCTTCTCATTCAAGTGATCGTCGACCGCCGCCAGATGAATATCCACGTCCGGATGGACGGCTTGCAAAGCCTTTATGCCTTCCGGCGCGCCGATCAATCCCACAAACTTGATCCGCTTCACACCCCAGCGTTTCAAGATGTCAATAGTCGCAACCGCCGAGCCGCCGGTTGCCAGCATGGGGTCCAATACCAAACACACAGAGACGGTTGGCTCTATGGGCAGCTTGTTGTAATATTCCACCGGCTGCAGCGTTTTCTCGTCGCGGTACAACCCGATGTGCCAAACCTCAGCCGTCGGGATCAGATCCCATACACCCTCTACCAGACCCAAACCGGCCCGCAGGATCGGGATCAGCCCGATCTTCATAGACAGTTCATGACATTTTGCCGTGCCCATCGGAGTCGACACATCAATGGGCTTCATCTGCAGGTCAGTTGTAGCTTCATACGTGAGCAGCGCGCCAAGTTCACGAACAAGCTGACGAAATTTCTTCGGTTCCGTATTGACATCCCGCAGGATGGAAATTTTATGGGCAACCAGTGGATGGGGGGAGGGAAAAATGTTTGTCATGACGGTTCCTTTCGCGCTTATTATAGCCTGATATAATTTTCTTCATGGCAGATACTCCGCCCCGGATCATCCAACC
>JAAYYW010000086.1 GCA_012515195.1 Leptolinea sp. | reverse complement strand
TCAATAATGCCATAGGGGGGTCAAGGATTTATGACGAAACCATTGAGCCCATGGCCCTGGCTGGGGATGATCCTGAATCGATTTTTTTCCAGTTGGCAATCGAAGATATTCGTAAAGCAGCCGATCTATTCCGTCCAATTTATGACCAGACCAATGGGGCAGATGGATTTGTGAGCCTGGAGGTCAGTCCGAAACTCGCCCGCAGCACAAAAAAGACGGTGGACCAGGCAAAGTGGCTATGGAACTTGCTTGATCGCCCGAATGTTATGATCAAGATACCAGCAACATTGCAGGGACTTCCAGCCATTACATCAGTTATCGCTGAGGGAATCAACGTCAATGTTACACTCATCTTTTCACCCGAACGCTATATTGCTGTAACAGATGCCTTTATTAAAGGCCTTGAGAAACGGGTAAAGGCTAAGAAGCCGATCGATCATGTTGCATCTGTCGCATCGTTTTTTGTATCTCGTATCGACACAAAAGTTGATCCCCGCCTGAAGATTATTGCCGAATCCGGTGGAAACAACGGCAAATTGGCAGGCAGTCTGATGGGAAAATCGGCTGTCTCAACGTGCAAGAACGTCTATGGGATTTTTGAAGATATCTTTTCTTCCGAACGATTTAAGAAATTAGCCGCGAAAGGTGCCCGTCCACAAAGAGCTTTGTGGGCATCAACCAGTATGAAGAACCCAGCTTACAGGGATGTTCTCTACGTGGAAGAATTGATAGGCGCTAACACCGTGAACACAATGCCACCGGCTACAGTAACAGCCTTCAAAGACCATGGAATAGTAGGCAAGGGCGCATCAGTAGGTTTGGAAGAAGCTCATAAAGTATTGGCAGACCTGCCAACTCTGGGAATCGATATGGCAGTTGTATCTGCTGAGTTGGAAGATGAAGGCGTGAAATCGTTTATCAGTTCCTACAAAGAGCTATTGAAGACGATAGATAAACGATCAAAAGAATTTCGCAAGAATATGGGTTTACTGGTTGATCCGGTACAGGCAGCCATCAAAACTCTGGAAGAAAAAAACTTCGTTGTTCGGATGTATGAAAAAGACGCGAGCCTATGGACAAGTGATCCTGAAGGACAGAAGGAGATCAAAATCCGGTTGGGTTGGCTCCTGGCGCCTGAAAAGGGGTATGGCATTATCGAGGATTTAAAACCTCTTCTAGAAGAATGCAAAGAAGAAGGCATGTCCCGCGTCTTATTGCTTGGCATGGGTGGATCCTCACTAGGTGTGGAAACCATGGCGAGTATTCTGGGTACAAGTGATGCGGGGCTGGAACTCCGTGTCCTGGACATGACCAATCCCGATCAGGTTCTTTCTGCTGCCCACTGGGCTTCCCTCAAGAAAACCCTGTTTATTGTAGGATCCAAATCAGGCGGTACCAGCGAAAGCAATGCTTTTATGGATTACTTCTGGGAAAAAGCCCAGAAAACCCTCGGTAAGAAAGCCGGTCGTCATTTTATTGCCATAACAGACCCAGGCACCAGTCTGGTTAGGGTTGCCGAAGAACGCAGTTTCCGGAACGTATTGTTGAGCGATCCGGAGGTCGGTGGACGGTACTCCGCGATGACCATGTTCGGTCTGGCTCCTTCTCTATTGATGGGGCATGATACAGAAAAACTTCTCGATATTGCCAATGAAGTTGGCCATCTATGTTCACCGGTTTCTCCTGTCAGTCGAAATCCGGGTGTAATGCTGGGCGCTTTTTTGGGGGCTGGCGTAATGAAAGGAAAAGACAAGGTCACTCTGATAACAGACCCTGAACTCTCGGCATTTGGCCCGTGGGTTGAGCAATTGATTGCCGAAAGTTCTGGAAAAGAAGGTAAGGGAATCATTCCGGTGGATAATGAACCCAAGTTGGATTTTTATTCAACCGATAGGGTATTTGTTTATCTACGATTAAACGGAAAGATGGATCGTCGGGCGGCAAAAGTTAAACGTGCAGGGCATCCATTACTTGTTTTGCCCTGGGAATCTGTTTATGAATTAGGTGGGGCTTTTGTCCAGTGGGAAGTAGCCACTGCGGCTGCCTGCTGCCTGCTACAGGTCAATCCATTTGACCAACCTGATGTTCAGGAAAGCAAGATCAGAACCAAACAGTTAACGGAAGCATATGTAAAAGATGGTAAACTGCCAAGTCAGAAGCCTGTTTGGGAAAACGACATCGCAGCGGTGTACGGCGAGAATCTGGAATCTGTGGTTTCCGCTCAAAGCCTGCAAGAGGTCATTGCGCACTTTTTGAAGAGAGTAAACGTAGGTGATTATGTGGGTGTAAATGCCTATGTACCGCGGAATGATAAGACACTTAATGAACTGACAAAAATGCGAAGTGCGATCACCAAAAAAACGGTTACCGCCACTACACTGGGTTATGGACCACGCTTCCAGCATTCAACCGGACAGCTTCACAAGGGTGGTCCGAACACCGGAGTGTTTATAGAAATTACAGCGGAATCGACGGGTGATGCGGATATCCCGGGATGGGGTATGCCTTTTAGTGTTCTTGAAGCAGCCCAGGCATTGGGCGATTTTGAAACCTTAAAGGCTAGAAAACGTCGGGTTATTCATATCCACTTGAAGAAGCCATTTAAACATGGAATGCTTGAAATAAAATAGAACTCGCAAAAGAACCGCCTGATCATTCAGGTGGTTCTTTTCTTATGTAAGTTCTTTTTATTCCTCGGGAACAGGAGAGAATCCGTCAACTTTGGGAAGATCGGTATAAAAACCTTCCTTACCTTTGAACCGGAAATATGTCACAGTACCAGGGTTAACCGTAATGTTATAAGCATATTTTGTGGTCTCATAATCAATATGAATTATATAATCACCAGCTGGAAGGTCGCTTAAGACCAGGTTTTCTCTATAATACGGGTCACTGTGGACATATTTTTCACCGTAGGTCCGTACAATCCAGGCTTTCTTGCGATCAGCTCTTTCTATGGTGATATCCTGGGATGTAAAAAAAGAACCGGATGTGTTCATAACCCGACCTGCCAAAACTCCCCAGCCCTGCGGTGGTGCCAGCCAAAGTTCTGGATTTAATGTGCTATTGAACATATTCTGTTTCCATCGAACCTCAAAATGAAGGTGAGGTCCGGTAGTGGCTCCGGTTTCTCCTACAATCCCAAGAATATCTCCTGCATTAACCATCTGGTTGGTCTCAACATACGCTTCATTCATATGTGCATAGATGGTGTAAAGTTTCTCTCCCCTGAAACCAAAATCGTGTTCCAAGGTGACGGCAATGCCATATGGATCCTGACTATCATGTTTTCCAGCATACACACCATAGCCAGACCAGACAACTCTTCCCGGTGCGGACGCTTTGACTGGTGTTCCAATTGGTGCATCAATGTCAATACCTGTGTGAATTACCCCTTCCCATTTCTCATATATTCCTCCATAACGATAATTCCAGAGTGGCCAATTGATCGTATTTGCGGAGATAGGCCGAGTGAAATAGAAATGGTCATTTTTATTTATCGCCCAGGGTATGGGGTACAACGGAGGACGCCAGTCTAATTCTTCCAGCGGCGCTTCCGTTGGGAATATTATCTCAAGTGGAAGATCTTTCTTCTGGTCGGTTGTCGGTGCCACAGTTGCCATGTTCATGGTTGGAGTGTTTTCGGGTGTAGCACTCCGGGTTTGTGTTGGTTCAATTGTTGACGTATTTGTTAGAAAAATTGTTGGTACAGGTGTGTCAGTTGGCCAGGCCAGTTCAATTGTACTGGTTGGGATCGGTGTATCCGTAGGTGGTTCGGGAGTGGCAATGGCCGCTTTTACTTCTGGAACAGTTAAATAGGTAGAACAGGCAGAAGCAAGCAAAACGGTTAACAAACCCAAGACCTGAAAAACCTTGAACCGATAGAATTTGATTTCCATATTGAATCTATACTTTTTCATCCACCTGAGATTGGTGTCGAGGTCGGGTTAGGTGGTTTTGGAGTGGGGAGGGGGGTTATCGTTGACCGGACTGTTATCCAGGAGAATGGCTCGTCTGGATACATTCGCTCCATGGCTGTTTTAAGATCAAGGTTTTCCGTGTGGGCGAACAACCCAAAACGCGCACCCTGGTAATACGTTACCCAGTTGGACAGAGCTGGCACTCGATCCCACCCGTAACGTCCGGCCCATTCTGTGAAATCAACCCAGTACCCTTCAGGTACATTCTTTTCTTTTCCACCTTTTTCATATACAGTCGGATCTCCAGAATTGCGGGATGCTATATCCCAGATCCTTTCCGTCATTGGACGGCCTTGTGACCCATCCTGTTCGCGAGTTTTAAGGAACATGCGCCAGTATGTCTGATTCCCATGGTCTTCCTTGACAATGACCATCCAACCAGAGTTTAGTGGTAATTCATTTATTGAGATTCCCCGGCCGGTATTCAACCAGGAATAGATGGTTCCAGGATCCATTGGTGTTTCTTTGTCAACAAAGGCATTTTCCAAACTGTTCAAGAAATCCCAACCGATCAGGTCACCAATTCGGTATCTGAGCGTAGAGTATGAGTCATCAACAGAATCTAATAACATGGGAGATGGTGCTGTAACACCATCTAATGAAATAAGACCATCCGGACCCTGGGGCAAGGGATCACGAATTAGTACAGGCCTCCAAAGTGGTTCTGCCATTGGTGATGGGCTTCAGATAGCCTGGGGGCAAGCAGATTAGGCAGATCATACTTTTCCCAATCGAGCCCTTGTATGGGGCCGGGCATTCGGATCAAAGGAATATTAATTAAACCGGTACCAGCTTCATATGATGCAATGGCATTGAGGTTAGGCTGTCTTACATAGGCAAGAAGTGAAGTACCATCCGGATTCCATACCGGCCAATCACCCGTTCCGGCAGGAATCGCTGGAGAATTTGGATTGGCTATATTCCATGTGACCAGTGCGTGGTCTCCTAAATTATCTTTCGCCCAGGAGATTAGATTCCCATCAGGAGACCAGACAGGATGTGTATCCTTGCTATCTGCATCAAGACTGATATTGATGAACCGTTCCTTAAAGTTATCCAGACGCGCCAGCCAGATTTCTGGTTCCCCGGATCTGTCAGAAACAAATGCGATTTGCCTCCCGTTTTCTCCAGGCATCCAATCTGGCGAATGGTCGGTTGACGGATCGTCTGTCAATTGAAGAGGTGCTTTTTCAGGATGTGGAACTTCCAGAAGAAAGATATCCATATTCCCGTTGGCATATGATTCGTACGCGATCCACTGGCCATCCGGCGACCAGGTTGGGGATCCTTCGTACTCTGGTGTGGAGGTAATTTGAACGAATGACCAGGTTTGCAGGTCAAATATAAAAAGATCCCAAAAACCATTACGGCGGGAACTGAAGGCGATTCTGGTCCCATCGGGGCTTACAGCGGGATGGATATCATCTGCCTCGTCATTTGTCAGACGTAACAGGGGAAGGTATTGGGGATGATAGGCAAATAAATGGAAGTAAGGTCCATCGGCAAGAGAAAGGATGATGACTCCCGAGTCAACAACACCGATATAGTTGGCACTGAGTTCTGTGGGGGTTGCTGTAGGGGGTATTTCGGTGGGCGTTGGTGTCTCAGTCGCTGTTTCAGTGGGGATTATATTTGTTGGATAAGGTGTGTCAATTGGTACAGGTGGAATATCTGTGGGAAGTGCTGTATACGTTGTTGTGGGAAAAAACTCCGACTCAACTACCGGCCAAAGAAAATAAGCCGTCACGACGAGGTTCGCAACGATAAATAGTAATAATAAATACAGGACCAGTCTGGCTTTTGGTTTTGGTTTCATGCGCCGGCGTTCTGAGCTGATTTTTTTGGTGTTCCAAACGGTCTATTTTTATTCGAGTATGACCTCATACAGATCCATGGGATCAAATAATTGGAAAACACCACTTATACGCCAGTTGCAATAATTGTGCCGATCTTCATCGGTCGTTATTGGATCATAATGCCCCATGTTGTTGAAGGCAGCACCTGACGGTCCCAGACGCATTTCCAGGTGAAGATGAGGGGCGCTTGAATAGCCTGAATTACCCACATACCCGAGCGTTTGGCCAGATTCAATTATGTCGCCGTTCTTGAATGGTGCTGGCTGGATAAGGTGACCATATAAGGTATAAAGCGATTTGGAAGATGAGTTCCACTGGTCATGGGTAAGATCAGGGCAGTTCAGTTTATTGTTTATTGTCGCTCCAATAGGCTGAGGAGGAATTTTTATGGCCTGAATAATGTTTTGCGGCAGAGATTCTATTGGGGTTTCAATCATAATGGCGTATCCATATGGAGGTTTTTCACCCTGTCCAGACATGGATACTTTCCCGGGAAAAGCGGCCAAAATTGGAACGCCCAGTATGGGTTTGTTTTCCCGATTCCAAAACGCAAAATCAACGCCATGGTGCCCGGTGTCCTCGCCGGGTGGCGGAGCTTTAAATTCTTGAGATATCAATCCTGACAAGTCATTGATGGAGAAACCATCGAGAGGGGAGTGGATCACCACTTCGGTAGGTCTGACCAATACAGCTGTCGTATTGCTCTCGACGGTTGGATCAACAGTCTCTGTCGGTATTCTTGTGGGGATAACAAAAACAGTAGGTTCCACGAAAGGTATTTTTGTTAGAGCGCCCGCCCACTCGCTATTGGCAACAACCGCATCTTCTGGCGATACATCAAGTGGGATTACAACAACAGGGGTAGATTGAGTTGGTTCAGGAATTGTAATAGATGGCGTTTCTTGATAATAATAATTTGAAATGAACCACGCGATTAAAACAATAATCACAAATAACCTGACGAAAAGCATGGTTATCGTAATCAATAAAAGCGAATCTGTAAAAAGAATCTTTTTCATGAACCCCTGATGTTCTTATCAATAATCATATGTCGGTCGAAGAGAGGCTGACATTTTTCTGTCAGCCTCCTTGAATCTTACGGGAAATATTAGTGTTTCCTCGGAGCTGGTTCCGTAAATAGATCACCAGGTGTATCCAGGTCGTCTACTGGAGGAGGAGTTTCGCGTTTGGGCACAGATGCCGGAGCGGTTTGTGAAGCAACTGGCGCAATTGAAGCAGGTGCTGCAGGAGACGGCATCACGGGCGATGAAGGGCTGGCTGTTGTCATCGGGAGACCAAAGATCGCAGCCCGCAAAAGGGTTCCCAATCCGGGAACAGAATCGCTTTCAGGAGTCCAGGGTTCACCATAGAAGACTGCACGGACCCTACTGGAATACAAAAACACAAGAACGATGATGTCCAGGAAGGTCATCAAAGAATAGCCGCAGATGCTGGCAACAGCAACTCCAGTCACAGCGCCGACATCTGGCAGGAGGTTATTGATTACAGGGATTCCCGCGCCAAGGAGGACAAATAATCCTCCAATTGCTCCGAATAAAGCGAGGAATACCGCTCCCATGCGGGCACTGTTCTTCAGACGGATCAAACCTGAGCCGATGGAAGCATACCAGATGCTTAATACCAGGCCAAAGAAAGCCCCAATAACCGGCAAAAAGACCGATTGCGGATTCGATGAAGCAGCCGTTAGATTGGGGATTATGGCAAATACAATCGTCGCTGCGGCACCAAGAAGACAAACCACAGCCATTAAAAAGTGGTACGAGGCTACCAGGATGACACCATCCCAAACTGACTTCTCGTTGTTGTTCATACTTCACTCCTTCTCGCAATCAAGATCACATTTTCTTTTCATAAACTGATCGGGTGTAATTTTATCCCGAAACAGAATTTATTGTTTTATTCCATATAACCGTATGGTTCCATCCGTGGAACCGGCTGCAAGAACTTTACCATCCGAAGAGATCGTGAGACGGGTTAAAGAACCTGGTGTTCCAGAAAATTCTGTTAAAAGATTGCCTGAAGATGTATCCCAGAATTCGACTGTCTCGCCTGCCACAACTAGAACCTGATTGTCCAAAGAAAATGCAGCGTCATTAGATCCTTTTGAATTTACTCCACGGACCAAACTCCATCCACCAGTTTCCCAGATGTATGTATTGCCGTCTTCACTGGAGGATGCCAACCGGTTTCCATCAAGGCTGAATATAAGACTGCGGATCGCGCGTCCATGTTTTTCTATTGAGGATATTAATTGACGTGATTCGAAATTCCAGACACGGATTATCCCGTCACCACCGGCTGACGCCATCATATCTGTCCCACGACGTTGGACCAATTCAATATCCCCTTTTGTAAAACCGGTTATGTTGTATAACGGGGATCCGGTTGCCATATCCCACATTTTTACTGTGATGTCCACCCATCCACCGGCTGATGCCAGCCGGCTACCATTATTGTTGAAAACAACAGAGCGAACACCACCACTATGACCTCGAAGAACATAGACCTTTTGTCCACTCGCGATATCCCAGATGATAATTAAGTTATCCGCTGCTCCGGAGGCGAGGAAACGACCATCAGCGCTGAAATCCATGGCTGTCACCGCCTCAGTA
>JAAYYW010000085.1 GCA_012515195.1 Leptolinea sp. | reverse complement strand
TGATATTCTAATCACACCCAAGGGATGTCGTTTGCTTGGCGTTAAGCGTCTTCCGATTACTGTGGAAGATGTGGAACGTGAAATGGCCACCTGATTGTGATTTAAAATGAAGAGTGCCTAGGCGGCGCAAATATGCATGTCAATGTGATAAAATGAAAAACATCAATAATTTAAAATAATAGCAATAGACCGATATGAAAAAAATTCTCACAATAGTTTCCGTTTTGGGACTTTCTTTTATGGTCTCGGCCCAGACAATTTCACAAAGAGAGCTGAAGGAAATAAAGGGCAGTTTTGTAAAGGATGCCTCCACGATTGCACTCCAGAACATCCTGACCAACGACAAAAACATCAAGACTAAAGCGCTCAACCATGCCAAAGTGGCCAATCCGGTTGACCATTATTTCAAATATCGTGTAGATATCAAAGGTATCACAGACCAGAAGAGTTCCGGAAGATGCTGGATGTTTACCTCTATGAATGTGTTCCGTCCGGATGTCATCAAACAATTTGATGTGCCCGCATTCGATTTTTCACACAATTTTTGCTACTTCTGGGATATTTTCGAGAAATCGAACCTTTTCCTCGAAAACATCATCGCTACGGCGGATAGAGATATGCAGGATCGGGATGTGGAGTTTTTCTTCAAATCCCCCATTGGTGACGGTGGAGTCTGGAACCTCTTCTACAACATCGCTGAAAAGTACGGAGTTGTACCCAAACAGGTGATGCCCGAGACCGAACATTCTGAAAATACCGGCCAGATGACGGCAATCCTAAGGGAGAGGCTCCGTGCCGGAGGGTATAAGCTGCGTGAAATGCATGCAGCCGGTAGCAAGACCGAGGCTTTACGCGCCGAAAAGATCAAGATTCTAAAAGATGTGTACCGTGTGCTTGCGCTCTGTCTGGGCGAACCTCCCACCGAGTTCAACTGGAGGTACAAGGACAATAACGGTCAGATAAAAGTCCTAACCAGTACCCCCCTGGAGTTTTATAAGAGCATTATTCCGGAAAACTACAATCCTGAGACTTACGTGATGATAATGAACGACCCTACCCGCGAGTATTACAAAGTCTACGATATCTCAAACTATCGCAATACCTACGAGGGGCTCAACTGGGTTTATCTCAATCTCCCCAACGAGGATATAAAGGCAGCTGCGCTGGCCTCCTTAAAAAACAATGAGCCGATGTACGCATCTTGCGATGTGGGCAAGCAGTATAATAGCGCGACCGGCATCCTCGATGTTGGTACTTACGATTATGAGTCGCTCTTCGGCATCAATCTGCAGATGGATAAAAAAGCACGTATCCTTACCCGTCAGAGCGGATCTGCGCACGCGATGAGCCTCGTAGGATGTGATACTGATGACAATGACGTGCCCGTTAAATGGGAATTTGAAAACAGTTGGGGTCCGTCATCAGGTAACAAGGGCTTTCTAACCTTTACGGACGCGTGGTTTGATGAGTACCTTTTCCGAATCGTAATCAACAGGAAGTACCTCGACGCAAAAGCCATCAAGGCGCTTGACACCAAACCAATAGTGTTGCCTCCCTGGGATTATATGTTCTAGTTTGGGATGCTGGCAATCAAGATAATAGCGGCATTGCTCGGACTTGTGGGACTGGTAGGGTGCTTTCTGCCGGTCATTCCTGGCCCACCTTTCAGTTGGGTTGGACTCCTGCTGCTATATTTCTGGGGCGATGAACCCATGTCCTTGCGCTTTCTGATTACCTGGCTGATAATTACCATAGTGGTCACCGTCCTTGATTATCTGGTACCTGCTTATTTTACCAAGGTTACCGGCGGATCGAAGGCCTCCTCCCGTGGAGCGCTTGTGGGGCTTTTTGTAGGCTTGATATTCTTCCCTCCGCTAGTCGGTATGATTGTGGGAGCTTTCTTCGGCGCGCTTGTGGCGGAGCTGATCAACGGCAATCGTATGGGGCATTCGTTAAAGGCTGCTCTGGGGTCATTTATCGGCTTTATTTTTGGCACTTTCCTCAAGATTGTCACTTCCGTGGTAATGATGGTGTACATTGTGAAATTTCTGTAAAATGAACGTGCTAGTGACGGATTTTAAACCAAATGAGGAAAATGCCTGCACTTTTTTTACAATTAAGAGCCAGTTTTGAAAAATAATGTTAAATTTGCAGATGGATAAATGTGGGCATATATCCCGTTTTGTATGCATCAGAGGGGATTTGCTAACAATTTGCATACTAGTTGAAAGGAATTGCTAACAATTTATATATTAACCGAAAAGAATTGTTACAATTCGAATGATAACCGAAAAAACTATTAACTGTTAATTGAGCAATAACTTAAAATTAAAACATTTTATTAACCTAAAATTTCATTTATGTTCGTTTCTAATAAACTAGGCCGCATCTTTGCGGCCATGTGTGC
>JAAYYW010000084.1 GCA_012515195.1 Leptolinea sp. | reverse complement strand
TAGGTGACTTGACGGGAAGCACTCTCTCCATCAAGAACATCTACAGCAATATCATACGTACCACCAATGCCCTCGTAACTATTGAGAGCCCCGCTCAATGATATTGATGAGGAAGTAAGGGAAAAGAAATCAATTCCTGTTATAGCATCTAGGTTAGTAATTAAAGTCGGATCTACTGTATCTGGAATTGGTTTTATCAGATTGAAGCCGCTGCGATGGATAGCATTTACCCGGTTTGCTAATGAGGTAACCGAATCATCTAACCTTGACAATTGGTCTTCTATAACCACATCCCGCGCGTACATAATTCCCGCGATCTCACCGCTCTGGATCTCCAGTGCAGTATTCGTTGAATCATCCGCCCAATTGATCTGAACCAGATTGTTGTTAGCGGCAACAGGGTTGGTTTCCAATTCAAAATTACGGCTCCCAATGACCATCGCGTGGCCCTGTATGGAAACTAACACCTGTCCATCATCCTGAATATGTACTGTTGTACCAATATTCGAAGCCAGTTTGTCTAGCAGCCTGTCCCTCTCATCGAAGAGAGCGTTGGGGGCGGTTGTTTCCGTCTGGGAACGGCCGATTTCTGAGTTTAATTTTGCCAGTTGTGCCGCTATGGAATTCACATCATCCACCCGCTGCTTTATGGCAACATTTTGATCTTGCTGAATACGAATCAGACTGGCAGCCCGGTCGTTAAATCCTTCCACCAGTGCCCGCGCGGTTTCCAGCAAGTCTTCCCGATTGGCAGCAATATCCGGATCAGTGGCCACCGTCTGCCAACCGGCGAAAAAGTTATTGATCCTGTCTGTGATCCCGTCAGAGGACGAATCGCCCAGATTGATTTCGATTTCTGTTAACATGTCAGCCAGCATGTTGTATTTCGAGTTTTGAGAAAGCTGGTTGCGGTATTGCGTTTCATAAAAATCCAGCGAATAGCGTTTGATGGTACTGACATACACCCCGGTACCAATATTCTGCACGCCAGCTGAATTGGTGAAGGCCATACTGCGGGTTGGATAACCGGCTTTCATTACAGCTTCCTGCCGGTGATAACCTTCCGTATTGGCATTCGCTACATTATTTTGCGTTATTTCCAGCGCGGCTTGCTGCGCCAGAAGGGTTTGTAAAGCGACATTAATTCCAGAAAATCCTGCCATAATCTCCTCCTTATCCCCGTTGGTCCATTCCGTAACTAGCTGGAGGGAGACCTGTCTGCGCAGATGTTGCAGATGGTTGGTAATAACTCGGAGAAGAGAACAGGCTTACCAGGTACTCCTGAAGCGCTGTTATCCGTTCGAGATTCATTTGAGCCAGGGCCATATTAGCCCGGTTTAATTCACGGATCTTGCTTTGCAAAGCTGTGATCCCTTCCTGAAGACGGTATAACCGTTCAGACGCGGTTAACTGCAAATTACGAAGCAAACCCATCAGATCCATGGCATCATTCTGCGCATTTGATTTTTGAGCCAATTTTTCCATACAGGAGCGGCGGGTCTCTTCATTACTGCCGAGCTCGTCAAGCAAACTTTCTTTCTGTTCAACTAATTTTGAAAGCGCTTCAACGTCCTTCTGAACTAGCGCCTGTCTTTCTTCCTGCAACACAGTCAGCAGGGATTGGCATACGCGAAATTCATTGACCATGACCGCTTCCATTGCGCTCATGATCTCTTGCGGGGTTTCTTTGGGTGCCTGAACTACCATCGTTCCTCCACTCAGGCCGCCCGGTAAGAATCATCCTTCACCGCGTAACGCGGATGGGGTTACTTCAATCCCGGCAGGCCGCTCATCTTTTTGGCCAGTTCCTCGTAGTTGACCTGATACTGACCTTCCAATATCTGGCTTCGAAGAGCTTCCACTTTTTCCATGCGGACTTCCGGAGTGCCTTCCATTTTGGTTAGAGCCTTGGCAAGCAATTGGGCCTGATCCGAAAGAATTGCATGGTCTTTTTCGGTTGTCCGGGCAGCCGGAGCGGACGTTGATTTTTGCAGCTGTGCACGCTCAACTGAATTGACATTTTCAGTTTTCTGCGAAATTATGTTTGATGCTGGATTATTTTCGATCTTCATAGTTACCTTTACCTCCGGTATTGCTTATTCGGCTGCTCTTATTATCGGCACCGGTGGCAAAAACTTTATCCCTGGCGCATACGAATTGCCAGTGAAATCATATTATCCGTCTTATCCAAAGCCCTTGCTGCGGCCTGAAAACCACGTTGTGTGCGAATCAGGTGAGAAATCTCATCCGTCATGCTTACATTGGACGATTCAATGGTATATCCTCTGATCTGACCGTAACCGTCTTCGCCAGGATTTCCGGGGGTGGCAGTACCCGATGCTTCGGATTCTTTCCATATATTCGATCCCAGACTTTCTAACCCGGTAGGATTTATAAAGATGGACAATTGGACATTGCCGGCTTCAGCCCAAACGCCATCAACCCGGGCGCTTACAATTCCATTCGTGTCAACTTGAACCATATCAGCATCTGCGGGAATAGTTCCCGTCCAGTCCAGTTGATAACCATCCCCATTGACAATATTGCCTGCATTATCCAATGAGAATGTTCCATCGCGGGTATATCCTAAAGTGCCATCTGGCATTTTTATGGCAAAGTAACCCGGACCGGCAATAGCCCAATCCATCGAATTGTTAGTAATTACCAGATCTCCCTGATTAGGTCTTGCCTGGCTGCATGCTGCCGTGGTACCGCTGATCTCGTTTTCAGCGTTTAGCATTTCCTGAAAGTTGGTCCGCATTTGTTTGTAGCCAGGTGTGTGGATATTTGCGAGATTGTTACTTATCTGGTCCATATCCATTTGTCGGGCCAGCATACCATTTTGCGCCAGATGATATAAACCACCAAATGATAAAGGCATATGATCCTCCTATTTCTAAAAACGTCCCAGGGTGCTGATCGACTGCCCCAAAAGGCTGTCCTGTTGTTGTACAAGTCGTTGGGCTGCTTCATACGCTCGATTTACCTGGATCATCCGGGTCATAATCTGAGTAAGATCAGAGTTGCTGGATTCGAGCGCGTATTGTTGCACAATCACATTGGTACCTCCGGTCTGAGCGCCGGTTCCTGTGTAGGTGTTTGCTCCGTCGCGGGTCAGCGCTGTGGCAGGATCATCAAAGTACGCAATTCCCAACCTGGCAACATCTTCACCATTTACTGTGATCTGCCCATTTTTCGAAATACCGATCTCGCCTGCCGGAAGGGTAATGGTTCCCCCTCCCTCTGCGAGAACGTTGTAACCTTCCACGGTCTTCAACACTCCGGTAGCGTCTTTAATAAATCGGCCGTCTTTTGTGTAGCGTTCACCGGCATCCGTTTGGACGCGAAAAAAACCATTTCCCAAAACAGCCACGTCCAGTTCCCGGTTCGTAATCTGGACAGAGCCTTCAGTGAAGTCAGTTGTTTCATCTCCTGACATTACACCCAAACCAAGATCTCCAATGCGGGAGAGTTTATTGAAGCCGCGACTGCGTAGAATAGCAGGCAGCTCAGGTAAATTGATCGCCTGGCGGTTTGTTGTTACCGGAGTATCAACGAAATCATCCATGGATGTCAATATCTGTTTGAAACCCGGCGTTTCAAGGTTATCAATATTATGGGTCAAAACCATCTGACGCTGCATATTGGTAACCATGGCTGATGCCGCGGCATAAAAACCTTTTATCATATGATCCTCCTGCTATTCGAGCTCGCCAGGTTAACCACCATGCGAACCTCATCGCGAGGCATGCCCATTTGTCGGGCAATATCCACATCGGTCATTCCACCTGAAGCCATGGAAAGAATAACCTGGTTCCGTTCACGGGCGTCAGCCATCATTCCGGAGCCAGCTTTCTTCTCAATTGAGAGAAGACTCTGAAAATCATCCTGGGCAAGAATTCCAGTCGGTTCTGAAGACATGGCCGCGGATTGCTGGGTTACCAATGTCTTCAGCTGGCTTACAACAGGTGTTAGTTTTTCGGCCTGCTGTTGGCTACCGCGTATTCGAGCCGTTTCCCGCGCCAGCTGCACCAGGTTCAATGTATCACTAAGAAGATTGTTCTGAATTTTTTCCATGTATCCTCACTTCCTACCGGTACTTGTCCAACATAGGCCGGGAAGGTGGTTCGGGTGACGGTTTATCAGTGACTGCTTTAACTGATTCGCGCTTTGAAGGACGTCCCCTTTTTTTTGTGGAAGAATCACCATTCATGAGGGCTTGCAGACTAACTACAGCCCGGCCATGGATCTGGCATACTCTGGATTCGGAAATTTCAAGAGTTTTACCGATTTCCTTGAACGTTAATTCCTCAAAATAATAGAGCGATAAGACCAATTGGTCCCGTTCAGGTAAAGCTTTGATCGCGTTTACCAGATTGGCGCGGGTATCCTTTTCTTCGTACATGTCTGATGGATCTTCCTGCTGTTCATCCATCAACCACTCATGCATGGACGATTCCGAGTCGTCGCTGCCCATTTTGTTGGTCGTCTCATCAAGCGAAATGATGACGCGGCTTGAATCCATTTGAATTTGAGACAGTTCATCCAAACCCAGGTTTAAATGACTGGCCACTTCTTCATCCGTTGGCAGGCGATGCAGTTTTACTTCCAGCTCGCCAATTGCGGATTGCATAGAGCGAACTTTTTGACGGGCCATCCTGGGGAGCCAATCCAGATCGCGCAGATAGTCCAGAACTTTGCTTCGGATCTTCAAAGTTGCATACGTACTTAATCGGGTCCCGAACGCCGGGTCATAATGATCAACTGCTTCGATCAGACCAAGCATCCCCTGGCTGGCCAGATCATCATATTCTATTCCACCGTACGGATTAAAACCAAGACGGCCAAGAACGAAGTGGATCAGCGATACATACCGCAAGATCAACTCCTCTCTCAGTTCTGGGCTGTGAGTGGTGAGGAATTCCTCAATCAGTTCAACTTCGTTTCTCGGTTCGTCCATAGGTCCCATTAAGCCTGAGTATCCATTTCACCGGTTTCTGTATCGCCCGCACCTGATTCCTCAGATTTTTGTCTGACATCTTCGGCGGCGCCTTCCATCACTGTTTTCATTTCTTCCAATGTTGCCTGAACATAGAACTTACCGATCAGATAATTCAAAAGGAAAGCCGGCAATCCAACCGCCAGAATTGCAACGGCCGTCCTTAATATGACAGTAAAAATATCTACCTGTGCCAATATGGAAACGATGGCTGTCACGATGGCAACGAGCAGCACGAATATCTGGCTGATATTCATGAAAATATCCAGGACCAAAGGCAACCGGGTGGTTCTGCTAGCCGGACCTGGAAGCATGGGATTCTGCCCAGTTCCTGCCATCATCGATCAAACCTTTCTGTAAAGAGCGATTGAACCAGCCTTGATCCGGCAGCCGGTACAAGATCATCCAGGATACGTGATCCGCAGCTAAAATAGGCGTACGGTAATTGAGAGCGAACACCAATGTTGTAAACCGGACCAAAGGAGTTCGTTTCATCCATCTTGGTAACTACCAATCCCCGAGGTTTGAAAACTGAGAAAGCGCCGATCGTATTGGAGAGATCATTTTCCTTTGCGGTGGCCGGAACAACGACCCAGGTTGAACGACCCGGAAGAGAAGTCAACAATGACCCGGTCTCGATCAAGGATTCTTCACGGCGGGGATTGCAGGCAGGAGTATCAACAATAATCAAGTCTGTTCCAACCAGGGAATCAACTATGGCCGAGCATTCAGCGGGTGTGTAAGCCACCTTCATGGGGATATTGATCGCCTCTGTAAAAGCTCGAGCTTCCGCAATTCCCCCGGTACGGACAGTATCTGCGCACACCCAGGCAACCGAACGTTTCAGTTCATTGCGGTACCGCACAGCAAGTTTCGCAGAGAAACTCGTCTTCCCCGCGCCGCTCGGTCCTATCATACAAATCACCTGACCGGATTTTATGGATGCTTCCCGGATTACTTTTATGTGGGCTTCCAATTGATTCCTGAGATGATCGGCTACTTTTCGACCATCCATCGCGGTTTCATATCCAAGTGTATCGGCTGCCAACTGGCAAACCCTTTTTGCCATCGCCGGATCCAATCCCTGGCGCAACAATTGTTCATGCAATCGTTGCAATACCGGCCATGCCCCATCAATTATGCCTGTTTCATCTTTGCGCGGCTCCCAAGCAAGTCGGGGTAATTGCAAGGGCGGCAAAGGTGTCTTTTTCCTGGAAGGAACCTGAATGATCCGGACTTCCTCCAATGTCTCATCTTTCCCCAATTGTTGGATGAGATCCACTTTTGCATCCGGTTTTTCCCGTTTATCCGTAGGTTTCGAATGGATCTCAACCACATCCACAGGTTTTGCGGCTGCGTTTGCTTTTATCGGTTCCGGCTGCATTGTTTCAAGAGGGACATCCTGTTTTTCAACGGGGGCAGAAGTCACCGGTTCCACAACAGAACGTGATAATCGACTGTTATCAGAAGGCAGGCTCTTTTTTGTTCCACTTATGTCTTTTCGATTTAGATCCTTGATAACCGGTCTACTCGGAGTGCCTTTTTTTTCTGTGTGATCCATTCCAACCACGTCTGAATTTTCTTCGCCGGGTTCCAATCGCACAGCGATCACTTCAAAAACGGGTTTCCGCCAAACCTGCCAGGGTTGACCGCCTGGAATCTGACGTGCCGAAACCACAAGGGCATCCTGGCCTAGATCTTTTTTGATCTGTTCCAGGGCCTGCATCATGGTATCTGCGCGAAACGTACGGGTGATCATGATCTGTTAACCTGCCATTTCGGGTTCATTCATGGGAATGTCAACCATTCCATGAGCCTGTACCTTGGTTCCCGCGCTAATTTCTGAAAACGCGAGGACAACCAGGTTGGGGAAGGCTTGCTCCACCAATCGTCGGAAAGCAAGACGAAGTTCACGCGGGCACAATAAAACGGGCGGGTGACCTTCTTGTGCCAGTGATTCCATACGTTCTCCAGTGGCATTCAAGATCGATTGAGCTGTTATTGTGTCGATCGAAAAACCGAGACCGCTGTCGGTGGCGCTGAGCGATTCTTTCAATGTCATCTCCAGTAGGGGAGAAAGGGTGAAGACATGAAGAAAACCATCTTCCTCACGATACAGGTTTGATAATGTGCGAGCCATTGTCTGACGCACTGCCTCAGCAAGAATTGCCGGATCGCGCGTTGATGCCGCATGTTTCCCAAGAACCTCAATAATTCCACTGAGATCGCGGATGGGAACCCGCTCTTTCAGCAAGTTCTTAAGTACATCCTGTACATCACCCAACCGGATCAATTCGGGGATTACTCCCTCGACCGCAGCCGGGGTCTTCTCTCTTAATTGGTTCAACATTTCCTGGATCATCTGCCGGCTGATTAGATCGGCAGCGTGCGACCGGATGACTTCTGTCAGGTGAGTGGATAACACAGCCAGTGGGGATACCACTGTGTAACTCATAAGTTCAGCCCGACCCTTTTCCGCGTCGCTGATCCAAAAGGCCGGCAGACCGAAAGCAGGTTCGGTTGTGGCAATTCCCTGCAAGTTCTCTTCAGATTGCGATCCTGGGATGGCCAGATAGCGGTCAATCATCAATTCACCGCGGGCTACTTCCTCTCCACGGATTTTTAATCGGTAGGTTTGCGGCGGAAGGCGCAGATTATCGCGGATGCGTACCACAGGCAGCACAAAGCCCAACTCACTCAGCATTTGCCGGCGGATATTGGTGATCTGGTGCAGCAGATTATCTGCCCTTTCTTCATCGACCAGAGGGATCAATCCATAACCAACCTCCAGCTCGAGAGGATCAATAACAACCATTCCCATCATTTCTTCCGGCGACTCGAGTGTTGGAGCAGCGGGAATCTCGGGTGGAATCGCAGCCAATTCAGCTGCTTTGGTCTCCTGCCGGCGCACATAATATGCCCCACCACCGAGGACTGCAGAAACAAGAATAAACGGGAATTTTGGGACGCCGGGGATAAACATCATCAGTCCAATGACAATGGCCGAAGCCAGCAGTGTGTTGTAGTTGGAAAGCTGCCTGGAAGCGGATTCTCCCAGTGCCCCCTCATTGGCATTGCGGGTAATGATCAAACCTGCGGCAGTTGAAACCAAAAGTGAGGGGACCTGAATTGCCAGGCCTGAACCTACGGTGAGAAGCGTGTATGTCTTCAACGCATCCATTAGAGAAAGATTTCGCTGGAACATACCAATAACGAAACCGCCAATGATATTCACAATGATCACAATGACAGCCGCTATCGCATCACCACGAACGAACTTGCTTGCGCCATCCATGGAGCCATAAAAATTCGCTTCGGACTGGATTTCCAGACGACGGCCACGAGCCTGTTCTTCATTGATCATGCCTGCATTAAGGTCAGCATCAATGGATAACTGTTTTCCAGGCATGGCGTCCAGGGTAAAACGGGCAGCCACTTCAGCCACACGGCCGGCGCCATTGGTAATCACCGCAAATTGGATGATCATGAGCATCAGGAAGATAACAACACCAACCACATAATTACCGCCGATCACCAGATTGCCAAATACCTGTACAACCTGACCGGCGTCGCCGCTGATCAAAATCAGACGGCTGGTTGAGATGTTCAAACCAAGGCGGAAAAGGGTGATCACAAGCAACAGCGACGGGAAAATAGAAAAATCCATTGGCCGGTTAATATAGAGGCTCAACAGCATTACACTCAGCGACATCGCCAGGTTCAAGATGACCAGAATGTCAACCACGCCTGCCGGGATGGGAACGATCATCATGGCGATCAGCATGACAACGCCAATGGCCATGACCATGTCATTGGATTCAAATATGGTTTTCCAATCAAAGCGGTTGACAGTAGTTTTTGCTGTTGCCATTAAATTCAGATCCTTATCCAGCGTGGGCAGATTCCATCTGCCCGTTTTGATTCTTCAAACGGTATACATACGCGAGTACTTCAGCCATGGTCACGTACAATTCAGGGGGAATTGGCTGTTCCAAATCCACCATTTTGTACATGGCACGAGCGAGAGGTACATTCTGAACGACCGGAACATTGTTTGCTTTTGCAATTTCAACAATACGCTGTGCCATATGGAAAGCGCCCTTGGCAACCACGATCGGGGCTTCCATTTTTCCTGATTCATACATAATGGCTACGGCATAGTGTGTCGGGTTGGTGACAATTACATCTGCCTTCGGAACCCGGGTCATCATGCGCGATTGAGCCATACGGCGTTGCTGCTGGCGGATACGGCCGCGTAGGAAAGGATCTCCCTCAGACTTTTTGAGGTCATCCATTACTTCCTGTTTCGACATTCGCAATTGTTTCATGTAGTTCCAACGCTGATAGGCATAATCAGCCGCTGCCAGAATTAAATACGCACCGGCAACGCGCCACATCAGACTGACCGCCAGGCTGGTCCACTGGCTGATAGCCTGTGCTATCGGCATCTGGATCAGATGTAGAATGGATTGCACATTTCCCACAATAAACGAATATACCGGCCAGCCAACCACAAAGAGTTTGAGAAGCGATTTAAGCATCTCAATCAAGCCTTGGGAAGAGAAAATTCGCTTGAATCCGTTAATCGGATTTAAGCGACTTCCATCAAAGAATGGCCGCTTTGATGACCACAGGAAGTTTGTTTGCAGCAGAGTGGTTGCCACGCCAATGACCAGAGTGGCCAGAATGAATTGGCCAAGCGGGTTAATAAAGAACATGAAATTACGGATCGTGTAATCCCGAAGCCAGATATCCGATATGTCATTGGTAGGCAGGTTGGTAACAGTAAAACGCATCAGGTCACCCAACCCGGATATCACTTTCCCGCCAGGCCCTGTTAAAAGCCAGATGCTGGCAATCAGCGTTACCGCCGCATTCAATTCAATGCTGCGGGCGACCTGGCCGCGTTCCCGGGCCTCACGTATCCTTCCAGAAGTTGGGGCTTCAGTTTTATCTGCCATTGTCTATGCACCCATTATCTGTAACATCCGCGGGCCGAGGTTTTTGAACGCACGATCCAACGAAGGGACGAGTAAACCAAAAAGAAGCGATAAAGCATAAATACCCACCCATACCTTTATGGGCAAACCCAGAAAGAAAACATTAATCTGGGGAGAAACCTTGGCAAGAAGACCGAGGGTTAGATCTGTTAGGAACAAAGCCCCTACAACCGGAATGGCCATCTGCACACCAGCGATGATCAATCCAGATGCCAATTGAAGCAGTGCTTCTGGATTCATTTCCGGCAGAGGTTGATTCATTGGAAGCAATACAAACGTATCGCGCAGTCCCAACAAAAACAGATGATGCCCATTTGTGAGCATAAAATACAACATTACAACGAGATAAAAAAACTGGTCCAGGGTGCCGCCAGCCCCACTCATGGCTGGATTGAAAACCTGACCAGCCCCAAAACCGCTGGACATATCAATTAATTTTCCAGTGATTTGAAAAGCACCAAATGTGAGTGTTGCGGCAAATCCCGCCAAAAACCCTATGATCAATTCTCGCATAACCAGGCCGGCAAATGCCAGCCATGGGATGTACATCGATTCCGCAGGAAGCGGGTTCCAGGGAATTACAATCATTGCCAGTATCACTCCCAATCCCACTTTCACCTGGTTTGGAATGACTTCACTGCCAAATATGGGCACCTGGACAAGAATCGCTAAGATTCGGGTCAACGCCAGGACGAAAATTTGAGTCTGCGCAATAGAAATAATCATAGAATTGATCCGGTTCGCTCTGTCAATAGGATACCGGATAGGGTTTGAACAGACTGTAAATTGAATGTGAAGCAGGGCTAAAGAATACGTAAAAAATGCCGATAAGGGTATTTTCTTAAGGCAAATACATTAAGGCCTTTTGTCTGAAATTATCCACATCAACCGGTTTGAGAATAAAATCAATCGCGCCCAATTCTCGCGCCTGTTCGACTACTTCGCGGAAGCCGAGAGACGAGACAACCATGATCAGCGTAGTTCTCCCCATCCGTGCTTCCAGGTGACGGAACTCGCGCAACAGATCAAGTCCACTGCACCCGGGAAGAAATAAATCCAGTAGTAACAAGTCAGGTTTCCAGTGCAAAAACCCATCGCGGATCATTATTTCCTGGCTCGTTACCTTTACCTGACAGCCTAATTCTTGCAGGGTTATGGATAACAGGTCTGCCGTGATTCTTTCTTCTTCCGCGATCAAAACTTTTGGAGTCTGAATGGCAGGCAATTCGTACTATCTCCCTGTTCCGAAATTCATTTTGTAATATGTGACCATCTGCTGATTCATGGCAGAAACCTGATCGGGATTCAGGTTAAGAATTTCGTACGATTGATCTTCAACCTTCCGGTTGCCAAGACGTGAAAGGGTTTCCGGATCAACCGGAGTAAACGCGTTAGCGATATTGGTTATCGCGGCCAGCGCTTTGTGCTGACCAGCGTTCACCGGATCGTGGTGGAATTGAATGGAGTTGATCAGGACCATGGGGAACGTCCATTTTTGTGCCATTAGACTGCCAATATAAGCATGATCCACGCCAAATGCCTTGCGCTCCGTTTCCCAAAATGTGGCACTTTGTCTCTTTTGGGAATTGAATACCCATCGGTATTCCTCTTCAGCGAATTTGTTCAAGACCATCTTTCCAATATCATGCAAAAGACCGGCGGAGTACGCTTCCTCAGGTTCCGGGTAGTTGATCGCCCTCGCAAACCACTGAGCAGCGACGGCAGTAGCCACCGAATGAGACCACATATCTCCAGCAGCCATCTGATAACCCGAGAGAGTCTGGTCCATCCCACGGCTGGCTGCCACAGCCAATACAAGAGTACGGATGCGTTTGTAACCCAGCCGCATAACCGCTTCTTTCAGCGTAGCGCATGATGGTCCATATCCTAAAAAGGCCGAATTGGCAGCCTGCAATACATTTGCCGCGAGTGCCTGATCAAGCCCTATGATCTCTGAAATATACCCTGCGCTCGACCCTGGTTCATCCAGACTCCGCAAAACCCGCGTGATGACCATGGGGATGGGGCGCATCAATTCTATCGAGCGTAGAATTTTTTTTACCCGCCTATCGATAATTTGTGCTTCTTCGCTCTGCGGTGTTGCCATTTGTCTCCTGAACGTCTATTTTACCAAATTTGGTAAATCATTAAAGATAGCAGTAGTATAGCTGATAATTTGCTGTCCCATCCAACCACCGAATACCGCCAAAATTACAATAATCGCAATGATCTTGGGTACAAACGTCAACGTGACCTCGTTGATCTGTGTCGCAGCCTGGACAAGGCTGACAAGGCTGCCAACAACCAGGCTTGCCAGAAGCACCGGTCCCGCTATCGTAATAGCGATGGTCAGAGAGTTCTGTGCGAAGGTTATAAGATACGCTTCAGTCATCGCTGCCTCTAACTAAAGCTTAACAGTAATGATCGGGTCACCAGATACCAACCATCGACCATTACAAATAATAACAATTTGAAAGGAAGAGAAACCAGTGATGGCGGCATCATCATCATACCCATTGAAAGAAGAATGCTCGACACCACCATATCTATAACCAAAAATGGTACATAGATCACAAACCCCATGGTAAAGGCCGTCTTTAACTCGCTGATCACGAACGCGGGTAAAAGAACTACCGTCTCAATATCATCCAAAGAGTTGGGACGCGTCGCGCTGTTCATTGATATGAATAATTCCAGATCTTTTTCCCTTGTGTTTTTAAACATGAATTCCCGAATGGGATCCATGGTCTTATTCATGAATGTTTCCTGATCAATGAGATTTTCTGAATATGGGCGAATCGCTTCATTGTTTATCTGATTGATAACAGGCGACATGCTGAAAAACGTGAGAAGCAAAGCCAGTCCAATTATGACATTATTCGGTGGAGCCGTGGGTGTGCCTATGGCATTTCGGATCATGGATAATACGATAACAATCCGGGTAAACGATGTTGCCAGCACAAGAATTGACGGTGCAAGGCTGAGAACGGTGAGCAAAACAAGTAGTTGAACACCACTGGCTACTTCTTTGGATTCTCCGGTTGGGTCAAGTGTCAAGGTTACTCCGGGTGCTGTTGTCTCAGTCATGCCCGCGCACCCCGAGAGGATAACCGTCAAAAGCATTAGCGCGATGGCCGCCCAAAAGAATCGGAATGAGCCAATCCGCTCTCGTTTTAACGGGGAAATAGCTTGTTTCGTTACATGGCTGGGTTTATTGGTTTTCATGATTCATCTTCACGACATCAACCTGTTGGTTGGACAACAGGGTTTCAAAATCTTGACCAGGAGTGATTTCACTTTCAATGGAATCCAATTCCGTGATCAACTGTATGGATGAGTCTGTAGCTCCAAGAAGGAACTCACGACTGTCAGTCTTAACCACGATCAAAGTCTGTTTGGGTGAAATGTAAAAACGCTCTAAAACAGATATTCGTTGACGCGACGGTCCTGTCTTTTTAATTTGCCATTTCCGGAAGAAGAGGAAAGCAATATACACAAGACCGATAACTGCCATCCACCGCAAGAAAACTGATATCGCCAATCCAGTACTGCCAAACGTTCCTCCGCCTCTTTCGGAATCGAAAGCAGGCAAGGGCTCACTGATCAGCATGCCCAGAGCCAGAACGATAAACAGGATAACGATCCAAAGCCAAGTACTGAACCCCTTCACAGAACGAAGACGTTCCCAGGCCTGTTTCAGCTGGTCAAACATGGCTTAATCTTTCGTTTCAGGCGCGATCAACTCTGTGATTCGCACGCCAAATTTATCATCAACAACCACCACTTCCCCACGAGCCATCAGGTGTTCATTGACATATATATCAACCGGTTCACCTGCGATCCGGTTAAGTTCAACTACTGATCCTTTTTGCAATTCGAGCACTTGCTTAATGGGCATCTGTGTCCGGCCCAGTTCAACCGTGAATAACAGGTTAACATCCATCAAGATATTTATCGCCGAGCTCTCTCCAAAGGCAGCTGGTTTTTGTTGCGCCTGCTCTTCAGAAGGTTGTCCACTGGTTTCACTGGATGCGCCAGCCAATACCGCGTTTATGCTTTCCTGCAGAGCGTCCATGCCCGGGGTTTCTCCATCCGTGGATTCCGTAGATTTCAAGATCTCGTCGTTCATTCGCCTAATCTCCTATTTTCCCGGGGCGTTTTTGGGGATATTGATAGGTCCGTTGATCTGCACAGCCAGATGAGTTCCCTGTTTTCCGATCCGACCCTTAAATCGGGTTGTGCCAGAAACCTGGACCATTAAATCCTGGTTGGTATAGGTGTCCAGAACGAGAACATCTCCAACATCCAAATTCGACATTTCCTTGATCGACAATCGCACATTACCCAGAATGACTCTAAGAGGTACAGCCGTCCGATATAGACTTTCAACATTTGTCTGGCGGGCGGATTTATCTATGATCTGCTCTTTTTTTCCGGTAATAATGACATGCGGGTTAAGTTCATTGGCCACCGGTTTTAACATGGAATACGGAATATAAAAACTCATTGTTCCGGTTATTTCCTTAATAACCATCTCAAAGGTGACCATCAACACCCGTTCATTGCCCATCATCATTTGAACCCAGTGCTGATTTACTGTACTGTCGATCAATTTCGGCTCTATACTAACAACCTTCCCCCAGGAGGCTTTGACATCATTCAGCATATTTTCAACCAGGTCCTGCAAAAGCGATTGGTCGATCTCAGTCAGGGAGTGGTTGCGGCCACGGCTGTCTGAAGCACCACCAAGACGTTGCTCAAGTATGACGAAGTTAACATCATCACTAAAAACAATTGCAATCTGCCCCGGTAATGGCGCCAGCGAAACCAAATGATAGAGGGTTGTCGGTCCCAGGTCGGCCATAAAATCATGGAATCGGCCCTGCTCAGTGTGAACTACACGCGGACGCAGATTGGTACGAATGAAAGATGGCAACGAGTTGGTCAACCGCTCAGCCAGTTCTTCGTGAACCAGTTCAATGGCACGGATCTGGTCCTTTGAAAATCGATCCGGAGACCAGAAGTTGTACGGGCGAACATTTTTCTCGCCAGTGGTACCTTCTTTTGGCTGGCCGGCCTTGCCCATTACATCAGCAAGGTTGATACCTTCCTGATTCTCGGTACCTTCGATCTCTATTGCCCCATTAAGAAGGGCATCAATTTCCGCCTGGGTTAGCATAGCGCACCTTCTTCTTACTGCATCACAAATTCTTTGAAATAAACATAAATGACTTTGTATTCAGGTAACCGACTATTGATCGCGTCAATGATCTCTTGCCGTAGTGTATCTTTACCTTCAGTAGAATACACAGCAGCAAATTCTTTCGCAGATAAAAGCGTGACTATTGTGTCGTCCAGTACCGGGATCCTTGAATTGATCGAAGCTGTGAATTCCGCCAATTCGGCGGTTTTCTCTTCCTCGGGCAAAGAAGAATAACCAGCCGGTGGTGCAAACTCCAGGGTGGCTGTGACCCGGATAAACTTCTTTCCACCCGGTTCCGCCAGGTTGACGATCTTGGTACTGGTATCGATCATAATCCCATGACCAGGAGAAACTTCTTCAACCCCTCCACCCGAGTGACCGGAGGGAACACCCGCACTATTATTTTCTGCAGGAACCGGGGCTGCCGCCTGACTGGTCTGCTGTCCGGTGATAATTGTTATGGGATTCGCGCTTCCACCGGCAACCATCTCAGGGGTCGCTCCCTGTAATCCGGGTTGAGGTGTTACGCCTACCGGCAGTTGGTAAACGAGATAGATCGGTTTCGGCAAATTATCAGGCGCAAACAATACATAAACCACCAGCAAGTTGGTTGCCGCTGTGGTCATAATAATTACGCCAGCTACAAAGTAAATTATGATCTTTGCAATATTCGGTTTTGGTTTTACGGGAGCAGGAGAATCAGTGGCCATTAGAAGAAGCCTCCTTGACAGGCTCAGGTGTTGGTACGGGCTGGTTGGTATCACCAGGCATATTTCTCAAATCGAGTTTGACTTCATCAGAACTTACAGGATATATGACGATGATCTCCGCCCGGCTGTTGATCTCGCGGTGTTCCGGGGTATCATTCGGGAATAGCGGAGAGAATTCTCCGCGTCCAGTGGGGATTAAACGCTCTGGTGTGACACCTTTCACCTGTAAATAGCGTACGATCTCATTGGCTCTCGCCAATGATAATGACCAGTTATCCGGGTATCGGGGATCAAGGGGAGCGGTATTATCAGTATGTCCAACAACCCGGATCTCGTTATCGATCTCTTGCACCATGGATACAATCGTATCCAACACGGGATAAGCCGCGGGCTGCAATTCAGCCCGGCCCTGAATAAATGTGAGATCCCGGCTTAATGATATCAATACACCTTCCACGTTATTTTGCACACTGACTTCACTGCTTAATCCATTTTCCTTTAACATATCGGTCAATTTGCCCGCGACTTCAGCGCCTACCGACCCGATCAGAGGCAGACCTTCTACCGTGATAGGGTTGGCTGACATATTCTCGCTCACCCCCCCGGTGGTGTCGATCTGCGGGTCAACCACTCTCGGAGGCGCACCTCCGATGGAAAAGGCAGCCTTCAGGTTTTGTGCCAGAGCTTTGTACTTTTGAACATCGATCTGTCCCATGGAATATAAGACAACAAACAACACCATTAATAAGGTGATGAAATCTGCGTAACTTACCAACCAGCGGTCATTACCGCCACCATGACTGCTCATGCCTGCCCCTTTGCTCCCTGTTTCGCGCCAGCCTGGGCACCGCCGCCTTCAGTTCGACGTCGTTCTGCCGGTGGCAGGAACGCACTCAGTTTTTCTTTGATGATGCGGGGATTTTCACCAGCCTGCAAGGAAAGAACGCCTTCCATAAGCATCTTCCGATACGCGACCTCTTCACGGCTGCGCATGGACAGTTTCCCACCGATAGGTATCCAAACGAGATTGGCTGATAGCAAACCCCAGAGGGTGGCAAGGAATGCTGCCGCAATGGACTTGGCCAGCTTGCCCGGATCATCCAGCTCTTTCAATACGCCAATTAGCCCCATGACTGTACCAATAATGCCAAACGTGGGGCTAAAACCACCGGCGGTGTTGAAGAAATTGATTCCCATTTCATGGCGTTCTTCCATATTCTTGATCTCAAGCTCAAGAATGGACCGCACCTGGGCCGGGTCGGTACCATCTACAACAAGCATAATTCCCTGCCGGAGAAATGGATCAGGGATTTTTTTGCTTTCTTCTTCCAGTGCCAGCAAACCTTCACGCCGGGCTTTATCTGCCATGGTGGCCAGTGTGTTGATCAATATTGGCAGATCCACTTTCTTAGCAAAGAAAGCCTTTTGCACATATTTTGGGATCTTTATTGCCGCTTCGAAGGGCATGGTCGCGATAGTTGCCACCATGGAGCCGCCAAGTGTTAGAAGGATCGCGGAAGGATGACTTAATAGTTCGAGAGGAGAACCTCCATCCAGAATCATCACCACAACGACGATGACAAGGCTCATCCCGATCCCAATAATCGTACCTAAATCCATCTCATTCTCCTCGCAGCCATTCTTTTTCAGGATTATGTACCATTCTCTGGTACTCCACTATCAGTGCGACCACATCTTCCGGATGATCCTTAACAATGAATTTGGTTCCATTGGTCAACGTGATCACTGTATCAGGAGTCCCCTCAATCGCCATGATTAGATCTGCGTTGAGGTAATACTTTGTTCCGTTCAGTCTGGTAAGAGAGATCATTCGTCAGTTAAATCCAAAAATGTGAACCAAGTCTTCGCCTGGTTCAGTTTTACCATCCTTCCAGTTCTGATTTGATAAAACCTCTGTAAAAGCAGGGTAAACGCGATGTAAAAATTAGTATGCCGGGAGAATTATGGTGAAGGTTGTTCCAACACCCACCTTGCTATCGACCAGGATATTACCCCCATGTTGTTTGATCACCCGGTGGCAGATGGATAACCCCAACCCGGTTCCCTTCCCAACTTCCTTGGTTGTGTAGAACGGGTCAAATATTCGCTTTAGTCGTTCTGCTTCAATTCCATGTCCATTATCACTGATAATGATCCGGATCTCACTTCCTGACTGCTGGGTAACGATCTTTACTTTTCCTTCCCTATCGCCTGTCGCGTCCATTGCATTGATCAAAATATTAACCCACACACCTGACAGGTTCTCCTGGGAAGCCATGATCATCGGTAAATTAGCCGCAGGTTCAAAGGTATATTCTACAGATCGCTGCATAAATTCGTGGCGCAGCATATCCAGCGCGGTCTGGAGGGATTGATTGATATCCGTTGGCTTTACTTCAGATTGCTCTTTCCGGGCAAAATTCAGCAGATTACGAACGACCTGCAAGGCACGAGTTCCGGCTCGTGAGATAAGGTCGACGGCTTCTGCATCATCACTTTCTTTAGGCAGGGAACGTTCCAGAAGTTGGGCATTGGCCAGGACAACAGTCAAAGGATTGTTGATCTCATGAGCAATACCGGCAGCCAATTGCCCAACAGCAGCCATCTTTTCAGATTGGATCAATATGGCTCCCATCAGGTTCTTTTCGGTCACATCCCGTTCAAAAATGATCACCTGTGGTACTTCTCCATCCTCCTCCAGAATTGGGTACGCGGTAATATCCCATTCCAACGGATTTTCTCCCGATTCCCAGACGCGTTCTGTGCGGTTGGTTATGTTGTGGTTGTAGAAAGTCTCGGCTACGAGGCAATTTGGACACGGCTCTTTCCGCTGATATAAGGCTTCATAACACAAATGATTGATAATGGATCGAGGTTCACAATTGGCCCGCTTGGCCCGGGCCATATTCACAGCAACAAGCCGGTATTTTCGGTCAATGATATAAAACGAATCCGGTAGATTATCAAAAAGGCTTCGAAGTGTATTGCGCGAGCGGACCAGTTCCCATCGACTGGCTTCCAGGTGGGCATTCATGACCTTTAACTGCTCGGTCATTTGGATATTGCGAAGCAAGTGGGCGATGGACTCAGCCAGTTTTTCCAGTAATTCCTGGTCACCGCGGGTGAATCCCCCCTCTTTATGATTGATCAGTTCCACTACACCTGTTACCTGGTCAGAGGCAGTAAGCGGAACGAACAGCAGCGATGAAGCCTCAACACCAGGGATCGCATCAATGTCAGGGTCAAACCGCGATTCCAATTCCGGCTGATTGATCACCAGAGAACTTCGGTCTGTCATACATTGACCCAGAAGGCCTTCACCTGGCTTAATGCTAACCTGATAGATCCATTCTTCTCCGTCAGCCAGTGATTTTTTGATGAGTAAAGATTCGGGGTTTTCACTGTTCAATGCAATTGATGCCGCCTGACAATTGAAAATTTCCCGTAATTTGCGGACGAGTTTTGTCTCCAATTCCTCGCCGGCTGTCATAATATTCAGTCCGGCAAAGATCTGACTTATCAGGTCCAATCCTTTCCGGTATTGAACCATACGCAGCTGATTGTAATATGTAGAAATGCGTTGTCCAAAAAGAAAAGTGGCTGCCTCCAGGAAATCCCGCTCTTCCCGAGAAAAATCATGCAAATTCGTTAACAATAGTCCCTGGTTGCCATCCGCAGATATTAACGGAAAGATGATCACCTTGCCAGCCGAATCCGAAATGATCTCACCACCTGTTAATTCGGAGGCGCGATGCAGCAGTGAACTAAGAAAACTGCCGGATGAACGGATCTGATTCTCCCAATGTCTGACATGTCCGCTTCCAAGAAAGATAAGTGGATTGCCATTATTCCATTCAGGCGCCAGGATAAGTCCCCCGTCCAGGTGAAGCTTTTCAAGTATAAAACCTAATCCGATCTTTAAAGCAGACTTTAAGGGATCCTGGCTTGCCAGCATACCCGCCAGTGCCTCTACCGACTCTTCCCAGGATCGGCCTTTGTCAAGTTTTGCTGATGAAGTCATAGAGAATTATTCTGGCAATCAGCCAAAACCCAAGTTAACAAGCTAATCGTCATCAGCCCTGATGGTGTAACCATATCCGGCTACCGTCTGGATGAATTGAGGGTCATGAGGATCAAGCTCTATCCGTTCACGCAGGTTTTTAATGTGCACTCGTACCAGATCCGGACTGCCTGCGTCAGATGGATAATCCCAAACCTCATCCAATAATCGGCCCGGCGAGAAAATTTCTCCGGGATGGCTCATAAGATGATACAACAGATCAAATTGGACCGGAGTGAGCCTGACCTTTCCGCGGGACTGGGTTTTCAGCTCATAACTTTTCACATTAAGCACATACTCTCTTATTGCGATCTGATGTTTGGACACTGCCTCTTTTGCGTCAGATTCATCTTGAGGGCTGGTAATCACACGGGAACTTGTTTCGATAGTCGGGTCACCTTCTATGCGAGGATGAGATTTGACGCGCCGAAGAATCGCTCTTATGCGTAAGATCAATTCATCAATATTAAACGGTTTGGTCAAATAATCATCGGCTCCCGCCAAAAAACCAGCGATACGATCTTCATCTTTGGCTTTGGCAGTAAGGAAGAGGATGGGTATTGTGGCCAGCAGCGGGTCAGCACGAACCTCGCGACAGACAGCATACCCGTCCATTCCCGGCATAATCACATCGAGAAGGATTAGATCCGTAGCCTGCCTGCGGGCTATTTTCAATCCCTCAACCCCGCTGTTGGCAATGGTCACACGGAACTCATGACCGCGCAAACTTCTTTCCACAGTCCGCGAGACAATCTCGTCATCCTCGACGACCAGGATATTGACGGTGCTCATACCTTACCTCCGCGGAACAATAAGATTATATAATGCTTAAGGTGCATTTTTCATACCAAAAGAGGGAGAATTTATGAAACGAATACTGTTCCTGTTTTTTGTGATGGTTGGATTGGCAAGTTGCACGCTTTTTCCCAATGAGACTGAGATAACACCTCTTCCATCAACACCCATGGAACTATTATCATCCGCCACGCCTTATCACGCAACAACCCCGCCTGAAGCAGTGCCGGAAAAGCCGCTTTCGTCCATTTTTCCACCAATCACCCTTAAAAATGCGGACGGATTGGTTGAGGTTTCTTCCACTCCTCTGGAGAACGCCAGCCTGCTAGCCTGGTTATCTGAAACAAATGAGCTGATAGTCCGGTCAAACAATAAAGTTATCGCATTCAATGTACCAGATCTGAC
>JAAYYW010000083.1 GCA_012515195.1 Leptolinea sp. | reverse complement strand
CGCGTCCAACAACGCGAAGTCCACACCCCATGTATCAATTCCCACGCTGACCAACTGACCGCCCGTTTCCCGGAAGGCCAGTTCCAATCCGTGTTTGATCTCTTCCCACAAACGCAGGATATCCCAGTGCAGGGTTCCCCCTACTTCAACCGGGCGGTTCGGAAACCGATAGACCTCGTTTAATTGCAGACGCTCGTTTTCCAGGCAACCCAGAATCGCCCTTCCGCTCTCGGCCCCCAGATCAAAAGCAAGATACATGGGTGGACCGTCTTTCCTATCCATACAATGGCCCAAAAATACCGCATGCACGGAAATCCGCTCCGGTTGGATCATCAGAACCAAACGCGCCCCACGCACCCGGTCGGAACAAGTCCATCTCTTCCACATTGTGCATACAAACAGGAATACGCAGAATCGAAGCCAGTGTAACAAGGTCCGCGCCGATATGCCCATAGCTGATGGCACCGTGGTTTGCACCCCAGTTTGACATAACGGAATAGACATCCCGGAAGGCACCCTTACCGGTCAGACGCGGCGCGAACCAGTGTGTCGGCCAGGTCGGATTTGTACGCTCATTCAATTCACCGTGTACATTCGTCGGCAGATCAACTGTCCAGCCTTCTGCCAGTTGAAGCACCGGCCCCAGGCCTTTAACCAGGTTGATTCTCGTCATAGTCACAGGCATCCCGCCCCGAGTCAGGAACAGTGATGAATACCCGCCACCGCGAAAATACTCCGTCATCGCCGGGTACCAGGTTGTCGCTTTCAGGCATTTTTCCACGTCCGCGCCAGAAATATCCCAGAAGGGCTTCATGGCGGGTTTTCCGTCCAGTTCCATCTGGCCGGTGGCATCCAGTGAAGCCGCGCCGGAATTGATCAGGTGGATCAATCCGCCGCCTGCCTGTCCCGTAAGGGAATAGCCGGTCACCCGCTTCACAGCCTCAGGGCTCCAATAGGTGCGCACATCGGCAAAGACCTGTGCCGTGTTGGTCAGCAGGTAACCAAACAACATAGCCGTTCCATTCAGGCTGTCATTTTCGGTGGACAGCAGGTACGGAGTTCGAATACCGTTCCAATCAAAGGATGAGTTGAGAATGGCCTCCATAAAATCGCCATTCGGGAAGTGATCTGTCCAGTGACGCTGTCCCTGAAAACCACCAAGAATGGCATTGTGCCCCAGAGCCTCTTCCCCGCGATCAATATCAACCAGCCGCGGGTTCCCTTTCAGCAGGTCGCGGGCGATCATGGCCATCTTGACCACTGTTTCCCAATCTTTGTCTTTCTGATCCCGCGAGCGCTGTAATGCCGGGGGATTATATTCGCGGCCTTCTGTGCAGTTCGCTTTCGCCCATGCTAGCGCGCGTTTGAACTCATCCGGATCATAAATCTGCTCATCGATCCGGCGGACTATCTCAGACATGTCAACGGTTTCCACCCGCATATTGAGGTAACTTTCAAAGAAGTCATGGTTTACGATCGAACCGGCTATCCCCATCGAGACGTTGCCAATCGACAGGTACGATTTTCCACGCATCATCGCTACAGCCAGGCCAGCCCGCGCAAAACGGAGCAGCTTTTCCTTTACGTCCTCCGGGAAAACCGAGTCGCCAGCGTCCTGAACATCCCTTCCGTAAATCGAGAACGCGGGCAGCCCCTTTTGATTGTAACCAGCCAGCACAGCCGCCAGATAAACAGCCCCCGGCCGTTCAGTGCCGTTAAATCCCCACACAGCCTTCGGGGTGTGCGGATCCATATCCATCGTCTCAGTGCCATAACACCAGCAGGGAGTGACCGTAATGGAGACTCCTACATTATTTGTGCGGAACTTTTCTGCTGTTTGTGCCGCTTCAGCCACACCCCCAATGCAGGTATCCGCGATGATACATTGAACCGGAGAACTATCAGGGTACCGGAGATTCGCACTCAAGAAATCCGCCGTCCTCCTGGCCATACCCATCGTCTGATCTTCCAGCGATTCGCGAACCCCCTTGCGCCGACCATCGATAGCCGGTCGGATGCCAATTTTGGGATAGGACTCTTTTCTCGGTTCAGACATTGTGATTCTCCTTTTAATTAGGACACTACTCCGATAATCGCCTGTTGGAACAATCTCTCAGGGTTTTTCGAAATGCCTTGCTAATACTGATAGTCATCCTTAAAACACGGCATTTCGCCCGGGAAAAAATAATAGATTATTTCAACCGGTGGAGGGAATAAGGGTAACCTGATGACGCAAATTATTGAAATCTTCCAGTTTGAATTGGCTTGCTCCGATCATCAACGTATTGGCAGTTCCCGCGGCTACTCCGCAAACAACAGATTCCTCAAAAGTAGAACCCTGAAGAAAGCCATGGACTATTCCTGCCATAGTGCAATCACCAGACCCCACAGCACTTATCGCTTCTACTTTCGGAATTACGACTCTGAAAACGCCATTCGTGTCCGCAGCCGCTGCTCCCTCAGCACCGAGAGAAAGCAAAACTTTGGTCTGATATCTCTTTAATATCTCTTCCGCCATTTTTGAAAAATCTACTTTTCGTTCATCATCAAGCCCCAGAAGTGATTTGGCTTCCGTTTCATTTGGTTTTACCAAAAACGGCCGTGCGGCTATCCCCTTTTTTAATGCTTCGCCACTTGTATCCAGGAACGCTGGAACGTTGGCAGCATTGGCGATCTGGATCAGGTCCGCGTAGAAATCAGGCGGCACACCTGGAGGCATGCTGCCGGATAGGGTAATGGCCTGATAACGGGTAATATCATGAGAAACAAATTCTCGCAGCTCATCGATCCTGTCCATGGGAACGGGGTCCCCGTTCTCATAGATCTCCGTCATTGTCTGGTTCGTTCTATCCAATATGGATGTGCAGGTTCGTGATTCATAATCTGTGTTAACAAAGGCCGTTTTCAATCCTTCCCTTTTCAGGTCGGCTTCAATGAACTGCCCCGCAAAACCGCCTACCCAGCCGCAGACAACTGGAATTTCACCCAATCGTTTGAGCGCCCGCGCCACATTGCAGCCCTTCCCACCGGCCAGTAACAACACCGATTCCGGCCGGTGAATCTTGTCAATATGAAAAGAGGTCACAACAATGGTCTTATCTATAGCCGCGTTCAGGTTTAGGCAAAGGATCATACTGCCATCAGGCCTTTCCAGAAGCACCCAGGAAGCGGATGCGTTCTCGCACAGCGGCCACCTGGTTGTCACGTCCAACTGTCATATATTTCCGTGGATCTACCACCTCACTGTCTTTTGATAATACGGCGCGGATTCCACTTGTGAACGCGGCAGCCAGTTGTGTGGCAACATTAACCTTGGACAATCCCAGTGAAACGCCTTGTTTAATATCCTCATCCGAAACGCCTGACGAACCATGTAAAACCAGCGGGTTGCTTACCTTTGTCCGGATGGCTTCCAGACGCTTAAGATCAAGGCGTACCTCTTTTGATTTCATCCCATGTACGGAACCAAGTGCAATGGCCAGAATATCGACACCGGTCAATTCTACAAATTGGGCAGCTTCATCAGGATCAGTAAGTTCAATATCCGCCGCATCCAGTTCTTTCCCGTCCGGCTTCGGTACTTCCCCCACCTCGGCTTCCATGCACGCCTCAACAGAGTGGGCCGCCTCACACAATCGCCTGGTAATGGCAATATTTTCATCAAATGAAAAACCGTCACCATCAAACATTACGGATGTAAATCCCAGTGCCAACGCCTGTAACACATCGCGCTCAGATCCGTGGTCGAGGTGAAGGGAAACCGGCGTTGTCACGCTTTCCGCCGCCGCTTTTCCAATGGCAGCGATATATTGCAACCCACGGATATCATTACCGCTGCCAATATATGTGAGCGCCCGGTGACTGATCTGAATAATTGCTGGCGCTTTTTCCGCCTGGGCAGCCAATGCGATTGCCTGCGCTTGTTCCATGGTATTGGCATTAAAAGCGCCCACCGCCCAACCTTCTTTCCGGGCACGGATAATCCAGGGTAAAACGTTTTGCAGTGTCATACAGTTTCCTCAGGATTTAACATAATTTTTTGGTGCGCAAGTTGGTGTGAACCGATAAGCTTGAACACCTCCGGCGCTTTTGAAAGTGGGTACCGGTGAGAGATCATCGTTTCCATGTCCAGATCACCTGAAACGAGGGATTCGATGGTGTCGGACCATTCATGCCCCGGAAACGGTGCGGAATATGACATAAAACATCCCATAATGCGGATCTCACGCCGCATCATATTTTCAAAAAACGTCAACGGCATACATTTATCCAGTGGTTGATTGCCCGCCAACACAATACTGCCGCGCGGTCGCGTTACCGAAATAGTCTGTTCCAATACAGAAGGAACTCCAGTGGCTTCTAACGTCAGGTCTGCTCCATCACCTGTCAGAGCTTTCAGCTCCTTCACCAGATCAACTTTTGTTGGATTTAGCGTGTAATGGGCGCCCAGCTTCGAAGCGATCGCTAGGTTAACATCCAGAATATCGCTCACGACTATTCGTTTCGCGCCCAAAATTCTGAGCCACTGTACAAGCATCAAACCGATCGATCCGGCGCCCATCACAATGGCCGTTTCTCCAGACTTAAAATTCCCTAACGCCAGCATATGCCGGGCCACCGAAGACGGTTCTATCAATGCCACATGTTCCAGATTCAAACTTTCCGGAACCAGCATTACGTTCTTTATGGGAACAACCACATATTCCGCATAACATCCATTCTGCCGCGACCCTATAAATGAATACCGATGGCAGGCGGAATAAAATCCAAGCTTGCACTGTTCACACTCAAAGCATGGGATAAGCGGGATTATTGCCACGGGCCGACCTGAATAATCCTTGTTAACTCCATCCCCCACCTTGTCAATAATTCCAGCGCTTTCATGCCCCAGTATCAGGTTGTACTCGCGGTGACCGTCCACATACCGCTTGATGTCAGACCCGCAGATGGATACCGCTTTAATTTTTACCCGTACCTGTCCCGCTCCGGGGTCCGGCGTGGGAACATCTTTGTATGTCATTACACCTTTATCTTCCAGTACGACGGCTTTCATTAGATAACTCCAGTTATTAATATCTATACGCAAGAGCGCGCAATCTCGTCCAACTTCGCGAAACTCTCCAGATTCCGGCGAGAGACTTCCCGGTAAACTTGGAACAATTCCTCATACAACAAATGATTGGTGATCGAAGGTTCAAAAACCTGCCGGTTTGGCAGCAAGGATGTGATCATTTCGCTGATGCTTCCGGTCAAACCGATCCCATAAGCTGTCATGGCAAACAAACCCAGGTCATGTCCACCTTCTCCACCATCCGGTCTTCGCGCGATGACGAATGGTTTTCCGTATATATCCGCCTTTATCTGACACCAGACCGTGCTTTGTGTTGCACCGCCCGACCCAAGAAATTCTTCGATGACAACGCCATGCTCTTCGGCGATCTGCAGGTTGTCGTACACGGCAAAAGCGCAGCCCTCCATAATGGACCGCAACATATCTGCCCGGGTAGTGCTATAGGTCAATCCAAAGAACACCCCCCTTGGAAGACTGCTCCATAAAGGTGTACGCTCGCCGGCCATGTATGGCAGAAATAACAGTCCCCCGGCACCCGGGTTCGATTTTTGTACTTGCCGGCTAAACAATTCGAAAGCGTTTTGCCCGATCAAACTTCCGGCAATTGTCTCAAGATGTCCCAGCTGATCACGAAACCATCCCAGCGAACCACCGCCTACCGTTCCGGCTTGCAACAAATACTGACCTGGGATCACATGGTGCGAAAAGATCAGCCGTGGTTCCACCACAACATGGTCAATGCTGATGCCGACTCCGCCGGCCTGTCCGCCTTGTTCATTCGTCTGACCGGGTTGAGCGACACCCGATCCCAACGCGCCAGCCACAGCATCCAGGCATCCGGCAATAACCGGAGTTCCTTTTTTTAGTCCGGTTTGCGCAGCGGCTTTCTCTGTCACTTCGCCAATCACATCAACACTCCGGCAAAGCTTCGGCATCTTTTCCAGTGGAATACCAATCTCCGCCGCGGTATGTTTGTCCCAGCATTCCCGTCGGATATCGAAAAAATGGTAACCGTACGCCTGAGTAAAATCACAGGTAAATTCCCCGGTGAATCGCGCGATTAAAAAACCGGTAGCTTCCATATATTTAAAGGAAGCATCGAAGATTTTCGGTTGATTATTCTTGAGCCAGATCAACTTGGGTGTGATATAGGCTGCGTCTAATGGATTGGCATTCAAATTGACCATGTTTTGCGCGTCTGGCAAAGACTTTAAATAGGCCGTTTCACTCTCCGCCCGCCGATCAAGCCAGATCATAGCCGGCCTGAGAGGGTTTCCTTCAGCATCGACCGGGATCATCGTCCAACCAACAGCATCGACTCCAACCCCGACGATCGTATCCGGCGATATTCCGCTCTTTGACAATACGTCTTGTATGGTGGAACACACCGCCTGCCACCAGATATTTGCGTCAATCTCTGCCCACAACGGTTGCGGTCTGGAAAGCGGATACGCGTATGTAGCATGTGCCAGAAGACAAGCATCTTCAGTCCATAATGCTGTTTTCGTACTGGACGTTCCCACATCAACCGTCAGGATATGTCTGGATTCCATTTCGTCTGGTTTATCCTTGTTACCCTTTGGTGATCGTCCCATCCATATCCCATAGGTCCCGCCAGTCTTTGGCACTTTCCCACAGGAAAACCTGACCTTTTATCAGCCGGTCGTTCTTGTCAATGCCGGCAATCTCTTTCATCTCGTCGTCAGATAATGGATTTTCTGTCACAGATTTAAGGTTGCTTACGTATTCCCTGGGATGGATTGAGAACGGAATGGGTACCTGACCACGTTGCACCGCCCATTTGACACACACTACCGCCGGGTGAACATTCAGCCTCTTCGCGATTTTGAGAATTACAGGATCTTCGAGATCAACAGTGTCTTCCGGTGTCTTATCGCGATCTGGTCGGGTTGGCGAACCGATAGGCGAGAAACCGATAGGCACTATTCCATTGGATATGCAGTAATTAAAGAGTTCGGGTTGCTGGAAATGGGGGTGCAATTCCATTTCATTGGCAGCCGGTTTGATTTTTGCGTCTCGCATTAGCAATTTCAACTTGGGAACGGTCATGTTTGACGAACCAATGTGCCGAACCAGTCCAAGCTCAACCAGTTTTTCCATCTGACGCCATGTTTTCATGTAGTTTTCATGGATATACGGGATCGCGTGTGGATCACGGGAATCAACATCCACACCGGGCGCGTGGTGATTGGGGAACGGCCAATGAATTAGATACAGGTCAAGATATTCCAATTGCAGGTCTTTCAAAGTCTGCCTGCATGTAGGGATGACGTCCTCTTCCGCGTGCTTGTTGTTCCAAAGTTTGGATGTGACCCACAATTCATTCCGTTTAACACCCCCGGCCATGGCTTTTTGTAAAGAGATACCAATTTGCTTTTCATTTCCGTAAACCATGGCACAGTCAATATGACGATAGCCGTGTTCAATTGCACCAAGAACGGCCGCGGCAATTTCGTCGGCTGTAAACCGGTCAGAGCCGAATGTGCCTAACCCGATACCTGGGATATCGGCACCCGTATGCGTTTTCCGTTTTGGGACCAGGTTTGGATCAATTTTTTCCAATAATATATCCATGATATGTCTCCTCGTTATTTGGACTTATTCCCTGTTTATTGGGGTTACGCCTTTTTTCAAAATAATGTTTCCATATTTCACAGTTTCCCCTGTCATAAGAACTGCGAAAGAAGATTTCGTACGTTCGTAAAATTCAAATCGATCAATACGCCTGATCGGTGGTGTTTGCGGCCAGAATTTGTCGATGGCCTTCCGGTATGATTTTTCTACTTCCGGGTCAAGTTGATCACCCGCTACAGGAGCCATCATGATCAATGGGTTATCAACATAATTGTCAAGAATAAATAGTGGAAGGATAGCTTCCAATAATGCAGGGATACGTATTCCATCCGCTCTTAAAACCTGCTTTCCGAATGTTTCACCAGGAAAATGCGCATCAGCCAGAACGATTTCATCACCATGCCCCATTCGATACAAAACAGCGAGCAGCTCGGGAGAAATCAACGGTGAAATTCCGATTAACATAGATAATTCCTTTCCGCACAAAATCTAAAACTCATTTACAAATTTCCTCAGCGCCCCAGAAATGATTGTTTAACAAATTAAGGTCAATTGGCAGATTTCTTTGTTATATTGTCCCGGACGGCCTATGTATTAACATAGGCCGTCCAAAAGGATAAGGATGATGCGCGTTTAATACAGAACGTTCTTAGCTTCTGTGGAGTCGACGTTGTCTTTGGTAACCAGCAGGAAACCAGTATCAACAACAGCGGGTACGGTCTTGCCAGCGTAAGCTACATCGTAAGCTGTCTTGACACCCATGAAACCCATATTGTAGGAACTCTGAACGGCAATGGAATTGAGGGTTCCATCCACAACCATTTCTTTCAAGACGCTGTTACCGTCAAATCCGATCGCAACGATTTTTCCGGAAAGTCCAGCTTCTTCAATAGCGCGACCCATTCCAATGGCAGTGGGCTCATTAGCGCCAAAGATACCAACCAGGTCGGGATTCGCCTGAAGAACATTTGTGGTCTGGTTCAGAGCAGTCGGCATGTCAGCATTGGAGTACTGGGTAGTCACAACTTCCAGCTTTGAATTTGCTTTGATGTAATCTTTGAAACCACCAACGCGACCAACTTCAGAACCAACACCTGCCACATAGGACATGACAGCGATCTTGCCGGTATCTTTTCCGGTGGCTTTTTTGACACCTTCAATCAGGGCTTCGGCACAGGCTTCGCCGGCAGCTTTATTATCGGTTGCCAGGAAAGAGACATACTGTGAGGGATCACCGTCAAGTTTGGAGTCTATGATGATGACCGGGATACCAGCTTCTTTGGCTTTCTTGACTGCAGGCTGCAAAGCTTTGGTGTCAGAAGGAGCTAGCACAATGGCTTTAACACCACGATCGATGGCACTTTCAACAATGTTGATCTGCTCGTTCACATTTGATTCTGACTGCGCGCCGAGGAAGGTAACAGAAAGTTTTGGTGTCTGAGCTCGTAATTCTTTCTGAGCGTCCATGGCACCGGTCTGAACATTTTGCCAAAAACTTGAGTTACCGGTCTTAACGATAACGGCTATCTCACCACCATCATCTGCGGCAACCGGTGAGGCAGTAGCTCCCGATACACCAAACCCTGACAACAGAATGGCAATAGCCATGATAACGCTCGCAAATTTGTACAATTGCTTTTTCATTTATTCCTCTCCTTGAGAATAGTTTTTTTACTGGCTACGATTACAGACAAAATCAAGTATCCGGGAATCCACCTCCTTTCAATAGGAGAAATCAACAAGATAGAGAGAACCTTATCGCATACTCACGATCTTTCGATTTTCACTTCCTACGGAGTTTGAGTTGATCAATTGTCACAGCGCCAATCACAACCAACCCGATGACAATCTTTTGCAGGAAATAATTCGCGCCGGCCATTGTGAGTCCCACACTTAGAATGCCTATAATAAATGAGCCAATTACGGTACCCGTGATGGTGCCAACGCCCCCCATAAGGCTTGTTCCGCCAATAACTGCCGAAGCAATGGCATTTAATTCATAACCTTCCGCACTGTTGGGCTGCGATGTAACCATGCGAGAGGCCAATATTATGCCCACCAGTCCGGAAAGCAATCCACAGATCATATAGGCAATAATTTTCATTTGATTTACTTTGATACCAGACAGGCGTGCAGCTTCTTCATTTGAGCCAATTGCATAGATATACCGGCCAATTTTTGTCTTAGTTAAGATAAAGGAAAAAATTATGGCCACGATGATCATGATGATCACCGGGTATGTGATTCCCGGAAACTGCGGCCCCAGTTTTAATATTGCCCCGTTACCCAATTCTCCGAAGCCGTCAGGAGCCGGATAGGCATTGGCGTTCGTTATGGTCAGCGCCAAACCACGGGCTACCATCATCATGCCCAAAGTCGCGATAAAAGGTGGCAGATTTAACGAGGTGATTAATAAACCATTGATCAACCCACACAAAGTTCCTACAAGCAGACCGATTATCATACTTAACCAAATAGGGACACCAGCTATGGCAACCATAACGGCTATGGTGCCTGACAAGGCGATGATGGAGCCAATGGAAAGGTCAATTCCACCAGTAATAATGGTGAATGTAACACCAACTCCCATTATGGTGATCGCACTGGTTTGAAGCAGCAGACTGAGTACACTGCGTGGAGTGAAAAAATTCTTTGCGACAATTGAGAATATTATGAACAGAACGATTACCGCACCCAGGGTAATATATTTATCCAACGCTCCGCTGAATATTCCTGATTTCCTGAGAAAGGATTTATTTTCGATGTTTTGTTTTGCACTAATTTCGCTCATTTCTATCTCCGTTGATTTGATTTCCCATCAGGCTAGACTGGTGACTTCGATTTCTGTTGATATACCGGCTGCGTAACTCAAAATTTCTTCTTGAGATGTTTCACGGGTTGTCAATGTGGCAGCCAGATGACCCTCATGGAGAACAAGAGTACGGTCTGTCAGACCAAGAATCTCAGGAAGTTCAGATGAGATCACAATGACTCCCCTTCCAGATTTGGCGAGTGCACCAATTAGCTCGTAGATCGCGTACTTAGTGCCTACATCAATTCCGCGCGTTGGTTCGTCAAATATCAGGATTTTTGAGTCACAGAACAACCATTTTGCGACAACAACTTTTTGTTGATTCCCACCAGAAAGATTGTTTACAATTTGTGTCAAACTGGGTGTTTTTATACCCAATTCATCTGTGTATTTTTGAGCTGCCGTTAATTCCCCATTCTTGGAAAGAATACCCATACTTCGGCAAATTTTTTCCACATTAGCCATCGTGACATTTTCTGTAATCTGCATTTTGATCGCGAGACCATCTTCTTTGCGGTTTTCGGAAAGATAGGCGATACCGGCATTAATCCCATCGGAAGGCGAGTTCAAGATAACCTTTCTTCCATTCAAAAAAACTTCCCCCGAATCAATGCGGTCCGCGCCAAAGATTGCCCTTCCTAGTTCCGATCGCCCCGCGCCCATAAGGCCGGAAATTCCTAAAATTTCACCCCGATATAAATCAAACGAAATGTCATGCAGCTTGCCGGAACGAACGATATTTCGTACCTCTAGGATCTTCTCATCGGTCGGATGGTTTTGCTTGGGGGGAAAGATATTGTCCAATTTTCTACCCACCATCCGGTTGACGATTTCCTCCATGGTAATGGCAAAATAATCATCAGTACTGATAGAACGCCCATCACGGAAGATGGTAATTCGATCAACGATCCTTTTCAACTCTTCAAGGCGGTGAGAAATATAGATTATGGCAACACCCTGATCGCGTAGGGAGTGAATTACCGAAAACAGCTCATCTATCTCGGATTCTGTCAATGCGCTGGTTGGCTCATCCATAATGAGTACTTCAGACTTGGTGGAAAGAGCCTTAGCGATCTCAACCATTTGCTGTTTGGAAACTGGCAGTTTGTTTAACTGGATGGATGGATCAATTTCAATTTTTAAGTTTTGGAGGAGCGCGCTGGCATCAGCATTCATTTTTCTTTCATCCAGCGTACCGTATTGTGTTAAAGGCTCCCGGCCAATAAAGATATTTGCCGCAACTGATAAATGCGGTATCAGGTTTAATTCCTGATAAATGATGCTAATCCCGGCATCATGTGATTGATTTACGGTCCGGAAATTTACTACTTCACCTTTGTATTTAATCGTCCCCTCATCTGCCTGGTGAACGCCGCTCAGAATTTTCATGAGTGTTGATTTCCCAGCACCATTCTCCCCCACCAGCGCATGTACTTCACCCTTTCGAAGAGTGAACGAAACTCGATCAAGCGCTTGCACACCGGGAAACCATTTTGAAACGTTTTTTACTTCGAGGATCACCTCTCCCACATCATTCGGAACTTTGTTAACTCTATTTGGCATCACCATTTTCGAAATCCTTTTTACTCCCGTGAGAATATTTGTTTGAATTCATAAGTGTATGGAAGCAATGTATATGGTAACGTTACCATATACAAATAAAAAATATCGAGTTTCACCTAGGGTTATTTCGTACCGGGCCTGCCGACCGGCGTACGATAATGTCTGTCGGCAAAATTATTGTTTGTGAGTTATCTACAATTTCCCCGTTAATCTGTTTGATCAATAGTTCAGCAGCCTTCTGCCCCATTTCATACGCAGGTTGAATGGCTACCGTAAAGAAAGGTTCGATCAGCATAGATTCTGGAAAATCATCAAAACCGACTACCGAAACATCTTCGGGAACTTTCAAGTTCAATTCACGTAAAGCCTTCACTACGCCGATTAGAATAAAGTTATTGGCAGCGAAAAACGCGGTTGGCTTTTGAGACGAGCGCATGGCAATTCTAGTTGATTCGTAACCGGTTTGTTGATTAAATCCCCCAAAGTAAACTTGTTCATTTGCGGAAAGTCCGGCTTCCTCTAAAGAGTTACGGTAACCAACAACACGGTCTGTTGAAGTTGAAACGTTATCAGGTCCGGTTATGATAGCAATCTGTTGATGGCCCAGTTTTATCAGTAGATCTGTCAATTCTTTGGCGCCATTCACAGAATCGGAACATACAAGATTTGTATTTTTTTCAGGAACCCGCCGATCCAATACAACAACGTCAATTTTATTATTTTCAAGATATTTTACAGTTCTTGCGTTTCCCCCCGCTGGTACCAGTAACACTCCATCCACTTGTCTCTGTACCAGAATATTGGCATATTTATCTTCTTTCGTTTCTGATTCATCCGTATTGCAATAGATTACTGAATAGCCACTAGAACCGGCAACATCCTCAACTCCTCTTGCCATCGATGTAAAGTAAGGGTTGGTAATATCTGCCACGACCAGAGCAAGAGAATTTGTACGTTTTGAACGTAACCCCCGGGCAAGCGTGTTTGGAACATACCCCAATTCTATAATCGCAGCTTCAACTTTTTCTTTTGTTTCCTGGCTTATATAACCGGAATTATTGATCACCCTGGAAACTGTGATCGGAGCAACACCGGCTACTTTTGCGACATCGAGAACAGTGGGCATAATTCTCCAGCAATCTTTATGGTAACGTTATCTGACAACGTTACCACATTATTGCGATTTATTTCACAAATGTCAACAGCCAAAAACCTTTTTTTTTGGGAAAAATCCCAAAATATGACAAATGACTTATTTTCAGTAGACCTTTGTCATATCCTTGAACTTTATTTTCAATGGCTATTGACTCCATCTATTCCAAACTGTATTATCTTTGTTAAATTGCGTCCGGTAACATTACCGGTAATGTTACCGATTTGCATTTACAAGTCAAGGGGAGGTGTAAAGCGACTAAAATCACACGTGAAGTGTAACAATCTGGATCTTTTTTTTGCTCCACAATCGCTCGTTCCAAAACCTTTTACCTGCAATCCTATTGCCAAAAGTAAGGAAGAAAATCATGTCTATGAAAAAGTCAGTGTTAAGCCTTTTTGTCGTTGTAATTATTGCCAGTATGTTGGTAGGTTTCAACTCACCTGCCAATCCAGTAGAGCAAAATTATGACGACAATGCACCTATCACAGTCTGGATTGACGCGGATCGCCAACCTGCTTTCGACGCTTATGTTAAGGCACATCCAGACAAGGCCAAACTCCTCAAAGCTGTGACTGTTGATCGCGAGACGCTCCCGGCGAAAGTACTGCTCTTCAATAACACCAATCAAGGTTGGCCGGATGTTGTCTTTGCAGAACCACGTCTTGTTGGACGCGTAGCTGATGATGCCCACCACTTCCCCCTCGACCTAAAACCATGGGTTCCCGCAGATGTACTTAATAATTTTACCGGAATGGACGGGTGTACATTCGGTGATAAGGTCTACTGCCTGCGGTATGACCTCGCTATGTTTGTGTATTACTACAACAAGCCGCTAATGGATAAGTTCGGTTACAAAGTTCCTACTACCTGGGAGGAATACCAGGACCTCAGTGATAAAGTCGCAAAAGAACACCCTGGTTATTATCTGGGTACCTGGGGAGATGGCTGGACTTTTATAAGCTACTTTGACGCAAGTGGCTGTCCCTCGCATGAATTGGTTAACGATTCAGAACTTAAGATCGACATGAAAGACTCCCGGTGCACGCGTGCCGCAAAATTAGTCGATCACATGCTTGGAAATGGCACACTTTTCAATACGGATTACTTCAGCGCTGAATTTGCGCAAGTAGTGTCGTCCAACAAATTACTCGGCATGCCGGGTCCAGCCTGGATGTTTGGAGTTTTTGGAGGAAACGAAGCAAGCGCTTGGTATAAGACTTCTGAAAAACAGCTCGGAGTAGCCAGTCCCTTGAAGTGGAAAGACGATGAAAAAGCCATGACGCCTGCCATGGGTGGCGCAGCCTGGACTATTTCGAACCATACAAAGAATCCCAAGCTGGCAGTTGATTTCATTCAATGGGTCACTACTTCTCCCGATTTTTGGAAAGGAACGACCAACTTCCCTGCCTATAAACCGATCCAAAACCTATTCCAGGAAGGTATGAAATCAAACGCGCTATTTGCCAATGATCCGTTCCCGATTTATCAGGAAGCCGCAACGATGATCACGCCGTTGGACAAATGGCCTCGTTTCGACCTGGTGGCACCGTTCAGCGAAGTTGTCAAAACCGGATTAAAAGACAAGAAGACTGTT
>JAAYYW010000082.1 GCA_012515195.1 Leptolinea sp. | reverse complement strand
ATAAAACGAATGCAAAAACCGTCCAATCCTATGGCGGTTTTGTTAATTCAAGATCCAATCTAAATTTCAGGTTCCATAATATGCGACAGATGACTGGTTAACCCAGATCACAGGCCTGGAGAAAACTACATATCAATCAAAAAAAGGCGGGGTGATCTCTGTCTATTCAAGCCTCCATCTTTATTGACCCCAGAGGTTCACATTAAATCTTGACATTTCAGGGTGAGAAATTATAATTGAAAAACGTTTTCATTATCAAAAGGATAAACATGCCTGAAAATCCTTCTGCGGTCGAATGGATCAAACTGTTACAAGACAGCGGTTACCGCCAGACAGCTTCGCGAAATACCATTGTCGAAATCATCCTGGAAACTGACAGGGCGCTTGAACCGCTGGAAATTTTTGAGATTGGCCGGAAACGGCAAAAAGGGTTGGGATTGGTCACTGTCTACCGCACTCTGGAAAGATTGGAAGCTCTTGGCCTTGTGCAGCGTGTTCATCAGCCGGGGGCATGCAATATGTACCTCAGGGCGGCTCGCGGGCACGAACATCTTCTCATCTGCACAGCATGCGGAAAAGCAGAATTCTTTGATGGCGATGATCTTTCATGTCTGATGGACCGGGTGGCAGAAAAATCCGGCTATCAGATCACCGATCACTGGTTTCAGTTATTTGGGCTTTGTGCGGATTGTAATAAGAAATAATTTGTCTTTTTTGGGAGGAGTTTGTGAGAAAGGTTTTCATTATCTTTCCGGTTCTCGCGTTTGGTATCGCAACATTTATGGCAGGCTGTCAAGTCAAATCGAATGAATCATCCACGTCACCTGAAGCAACCGGAATAAAAGTAACCGCGGCAGAATCATTTATTGCCGATATTGCCCAGAATGTAGCCGGTGACCGCTTCGTTGTGGACACGCTTATTCCCCTTGGGATGGATCTCCATGCGTTTGAACCCATCCCCAGCGACATGGCCCGACTGGCGGAAAGTGATGTCGTGATCATCAATGGCGGCGGGCTTGAGGGCTGGTTGGAAGATGTTATTGCCAATTCTGGCGGTGATTTCCGGGTGATAGAGGCATCAGCCGGTTTACAAAGCCGTGATCCAAATCACGGACATGAAGAACAAGGGGAAAACGAAACCCACGAAGGCCAAGAAGAGGAAAATGAAGAAGGCCACCACCACGGTGATATAGACCCGCATTTCTGGCTTGACCCGATCAATACTATTCAATACGTTGAAAACATCCGTTTCGGTTTGATCGAAGCCGACCCGGAGGGGAAAGATATCTACACAAAGAACGCCGAGAACTACATTCACCAGTTGACTGAGCTGGACGCATTCATCCGTCAGCAAGTGGAAACAATTCCGGTTGAAAAAAGACTCATCGTTACCAATCATGAGAATTTTGGCTATTTCGCCGACCGGTATGGATTCGAGGTGGTGGGAACGATCATACCCAGCGTAAATACCGGTTCATCACCCTCAGCCCAGCAGTTGGCCCGATTGATCGATGACATCAGAGATACCGGAGTCTCGGCCATCTTCCTGGAAACAGGCATCAACCGCCAGATGGCAGAACAGGTCTCTGCGGAAACGAACATTAAAGTTGTCACGGATCTTTATTCACATACCCTGACAGAAGCCGGGGGCGAAGCCCCTACGTATATTGATATGATGAAATACAACACCCGACGGATTGTTGAAAATCTCAAATAACTTCTAACCCACCCGAAAACAGATTGCCGGCGTAAAACCGGCTATCTGTTTGGAACAATATTGCCCTAGTTTTCATCCTTAAGCGTCCAGCATGCCAGATTGAAATGAGCATTCCGGCATTTCATATTTCTCTGACATTGTGTACAATGCTGCCATTAAAACCATTATGGGTTCAATTTGATACCCCAAAAAGGAATGACTTTGAACAAAAACAATGCATTAAATTTCCTGATCCCTCTGGTTATTCTCACCGCCCTGATTACCACTGGTGCCGGGCTATTTTCCTCCGGGGGAACAGGCTCGCACTCTGTCACCAATCTTCACAATGAGCTGGTGGAACTGTACGGCAACGGAATCTACCGGTTCGATACACATTTCCGCGCACCTATCTTGCGTGGAACGGATGCCATCACCCTTATTGTGGCTTTACCACTTCTTGTTCTGGCATTTGTTCGATACCGCAAAGGTTCACTCAAAGGCACATTTTATCTGATCGGCATGTTGACTTACTTCCTATACAATTCAGCCTCCATGGCTTTGGGTATAACCTACAATTCGTTGTTCCTTGTGTACATAATCTACTTTTCTGCCAGTTTTTTCTCGTTCATCCTGGCGTTCTTTTCCATTCGATTCGATGAACTCCCAGGTCACATTCACCCCTCGTTCCCCCACCGCGGCGCCGCCTACCTGCTTTTCTTTGCAGGATTGTCCGTCTTCGTATGGTTAAGCGAGATCCTTGGTCCGCTTTTCAACGGAACCATCTATCCGCCCGGTCTGGATACCTATACGACCGAGATCACTTTTGTTCTTGATCTCGGGATCATTCCTCCTGCCTGCTATATCACAGGTTTTATGCTCTTGCGTAAACGTCCGCATGCCTATGGTCTGTCTTTTATGATGCTCACCCTGCTTGCCCTTATCGGATTGGTAGTAATCAGTCAATCTGTATTCCAGGCTGCTGCCGGCATATACCTTACAGTCGGTCAGTACATCGGTTTCGCAGGCACATTCACCATTCTGGGCATTATCGCACTTCGTATCCTTTTCCTGATGCAAAAGAATGTTCAGGAAACCACGACAGCATAGTTTTCTGAACAAATAAACAGGATATTCGAGGCATATCTCATGAAAAATCAAAAAGCATTGACCTGGCTGGTCATTCCGATTTTCGTCCTCGCGCTTTTCGCCGCGGGTATGGGACTGTTCGATTCAACCCCCGGCGAGTCTTATGCCTATGAAACTCTGCGCGGCGAACAGGTGACGATCAATATGCAGGGGCTTTACCGGTTCGACACAGTAAGTTCTGCCGCTCAAATGCAGGCGAATGATCTTATCACCCTGATCATTGGTCTTCCCCTGTTGGTTATCTCCGCGATTCTGGCTTTTCGCGGCTCCCTGCGCGGACGGCTGTTGCTTACCGGCACATTGGGCTTTTTCTTTTATACCTACATGTCCATGTCCATGTTGACAGCCTACAACAACCTGTTCCTGGTTTATGTAGCTTTATTCGGTCTCAGCTTCTACGCGTTCATCCTATCCCTGCTGTCTTTCGATCTGGAAGACCTGCCGCGGCACTTTAGCGAAAAACTACCCCGCGGTTGGATGGCTGCTATAATGTTCCTCGTTGGCGCGTTTCTTTCACTCGCCTGGTTGGGACGGATCATTCCCCCGCTGTTAAACAACACCATTCCCCTCCTGGAAGGCACCACCACCCTGGTAATCCAGGCCATGGACCTGGTTTTAATCGTTCCCATGGCCATTCTGGGCGGGATTTTGCTTTTGAAACGCAGCCCCTGGGGATACCTGATCAGTTCAATCCTTTTTCTTAAGTCCATTACCCTGGGTGTGGCTGTCAGTACCATGAGCATCTTTATGGCCGCCCGCGGAGTCCCGGAAAGTCTGGGGGTGATGATCCCGTTCCTAATCATTACCGCCTTGAATCTGATTTTTGCCATTATCCTGTTGCGGAATATCGACAGCCGGACATAATGTAGTTCGTATACCAGCCACGGTACAATTGGCCATATGACAAAAATGGAATATCGCCTGCAAAGCCCCATCGGCCCACGGGTGGTAATCAACGGGCGTGACGTGGATTATTTCTCCGGTACTGGATACCTGGGTCTGCAGAACCATCCCGAAGTCATTCAGGCAGCCGAACAGACTCTCCGTCAATACGGCCTGACCACCGCCACATCACGTGGTGGATTTGGCGAACACCCGGTATACGATGAACTGGAAAAACAGGCCTACGCGTATTTCGGGTCGGAAAAAGCCCTGTTCTTTCCCTCCGGCTATATGGGGATGGACGTTCTTTTACAGACCAATACCAACGCAGGCGACCATATCTTCATAGATTCCAGCGCCCATTACAGTGCCTGGGAAGCTGCGCAGGCGTCCACGAAAATCATCACGCCTTTCCATCACCTCTCACCCGAAAACCTGGCGGAAAAAATCAAAACAGAATTGCAGCCCGGTGAGCACCCGCTTGTAATCAGCGATGCAATCTTTCCCATCTCAGGAATGATCGCCCCGCTGCCAGATTATATCGAGGTGGTTGTGCCATACAACGGCCGCGTCTTTCTGGATGATGCCCATGGCTTTGGCGTACTTGGCGGGAACGGCCGCGGTACTCTTGATCATTTCAATATCACATCAGATCGCGTGAAAGTATGCGGTACACTCGCCAAGGCACTGGGCGGGTACGGTGGGACCATCACCGGTTCGGCAGAATGGATCGACCGGGTGGAGCAGAACTCAGGGGTATGCATCGGCGCCAGTCCCCCGCCCCTGGTGACGGCCGCCGCCTCAGCTAAAGCACTGGAGATTGCCCGGCTGAACCCGGGTTTGCGTGAAACCCTCTGGTCTAACGTGAAACAGGCGCGTGATGGTCTGCGCGACCTCGGCTGGGAACTGGAAGATACACCCGTCCCCATCATCTGCCTGCCAGCACTCGACAAGCAGAACTTGAAAAAAATGCAAAACCGGTTGTTTGAAAAGGGATTTGCCGTAGCGCATGTTAGAAACTACACCAGCGCACCAGCCGGTGGCGCCTTGCGTGTGGCTATTTGCGCGATGCATAATCGGGGACAGATCGAGCGAATCATCAAGGCTTTCGGTGAAGCATCCGGAGTATAAAAAATATGCGGCGATCCTAAATGACTACCGGAAGAAAATGGCTCAGGAAATTCCCCGCCTGTACTCATTTTGATGTTCCTGCAACCAGGCAAGGTCAGCCTCATATATCGTCAGGTGACCGGCATCGATGTTCGCCTGGAAACGGGTATCTCCCCGGGCTGCCCCCAACCGCAGACTGTTTGCCATGCCCGCAACGCGTTCCACGATTGAATCAACCACCCCGGAGCGGTCTTCCAATCCATAGGCATCACAAAACAGGCGGGTTCTGCAGCCCTGTTCGTGAATAGAACCAAAATTCTCCGGGTTTGACGGTGCCGTGATTGGCGCGAAGCGGTAAACAGCATAGGATATATCCCATAACCGCGGACCAGGTCCCGCGTTGTCAAAATCGATCACCCCGGTCAGGGAAGTACCTGAAAACAGGCAGTTGTATGGGGCGAAATCCCCGTGGCAGATGACCTCCACCGGCTCCTGTGGTGGTGACTGCCACCCGTCCATCCATTCCCGGGCAATCGTCCCAGTCGCGTCGTGGATGCGGCGCAGCAAGCGGGCAGCCTGGATCAGAACGGATTCCGCTCGAAGATCATCTGTCAATGAAATAGCCGCCGCACCGGGTAGAAACGATAACTCTTCTCGACCTTGCGCATCAAAGCCCAGTGGTTCAGGCACTTCGGTGATACCCTGTTCACGTAGATGCGCCAGCAGCTGGTGCACCCGCAGCGTCCAATGACCGGCCGTGCGCCGCACGGTATCTCCCGCGCGCGCGACGCCGGTCATGGTGCCGCCAGTCAGGTGTTCTTCTCTGGTTTGGTCCATAGAATAATATTTTACATTCCATTATTCACAAATAGGTGTATAATCCGTCCGTTATTTGTGATGCGCTCTTTGGGTAACAAAAAGCAGTGTTTTGCGGGTTGTTTTTGTTGAGAATTTTCCGGCCTTTGGCCGTTGACAGGATGCCCCGGATACTCGATTAAAGCAAAGAGCATTCGGGACCGTCCAATGGTGAGAATTGGAATCGTCTATCAGCCGTCAGGAAGAGATCTGACGGGTCTGGATGCCTGAAATAGCGCATCTCCCTGGGATTTTGTATCGGGTCTCCCGCAATTGGACCCGGTCGGATCATATTGTGTTCCGCCGCCATCAATCAGGCCGGACCTGGTTTAGTGCGCCCTTGCGGAATGTGTTAGGAGATAGTTTTATGGCATCAAAGTTTGAAGAACTCGGTCTGCAGCCCCAATTTGTACAGGCGGTGGAGCAAATGGGATTTGACCAGCCCACCCCCATACAGGCCGGAGCCATTCCACCCCTTCTTGAAGGTCGCAATGTTATTGGTCAGGCACAAACAGGCACCGGTAAAACCGCTGCTTTTGTATTCCCAATGCTCCAAAAAATGCAGCCCGGGAAAAAGAACCCCCAGGCATTAATTCTGGCCCCCACACGCGAACTGGCAATCCAGGTGACGGAAGCTGCCCGCCAGATGGCGCAGGAAACTCCGTTGCGCGTCATGACCGTCTACGGCGGCCAGTCGTACAGTGTGCAATTGCGACAGATCGAACGCGGTGTGGATGTAGTGGTCGGTACTCCCGGCCGTTTGATGGATCTATTAAAAAAGAAGCTGCTGGATCTCAGCCAGGTTCGATACGTCGTGCTGGATGAGGCGGATGAAATGCTCGAAATGGGATTCATTGATGATGTTGAAACCATTTTCAAAGCCATCCCCGCGGAACGCCAAATCGCTCTGTTTTCCGCCACCCTGCCATCGGTCATCCGTAAACTGGCCGACCGTTACATGAAAGATCCGCTGGAAATTTCCGTCATCACCGGTCCGCGCACCGTTCCCGAAACCACCCAACAGTACTGCCGAGTTCGTGACGAGAACAAGCAGGCTGTGTTGACCCGCATCCTCGAAGCCGAAGAAGTCAAAAGCGGCCTTGTATTCACCCGCACCAAAGCCCGCGCGCAGGAACTCTCCGACGAGTTGAACCGGATGGGATATCCCGCCGGGGCCCTCCACGGTGACCTGAACCAGGATAAACGCGAATGGGTATTGAACCGCTTCCGTAAAAATATCATCCACTTGCTGGTCGCCACGGATGTGGCCGCCCGCGGTCTGGATATTGATGATGTCTCACACGTTTTCAATTACGATATGCCCGAAGATACTGATGACTACATCCACCGTATCGGCCGCACCGGCCGGGCTGGCAAGAAGGGCAATGCCATCACCTTTATCAATTCACGAGAACGCGGCCGCCTTTCCCAGATCGAGAATTATTCCAAGCAGAAGATTGCCGAATACAACCTTCCCACCCGCGACGAAATCCTTCAGAAACGCGACGAACGTTTCGCCGAACAGTTGACTGAACAGATGAGCGCCGGTCAATTCAAGCGTGAAGCTGCCCTGGTTTCCAAACTGGTTGAATTTGGGTTCAATCCCATGGAAGTTGCTGCCGCGGCCATCAAGCTTGCCCGCTCAAATGAAGCTGCTGTTCCGGTGGCTGACCTGATCGAACCCAACGCCCTCATCCGCAACCGTGACGGTCAACGCGATGGCTCCCGCGGCAAACGCGTGAATGGCGCCTTTGGAAGAGACAAAGCTCGCGGAGGAAATTATGTGTCCGCTGGACGTCCGCCGCGTGGTCCGGAAACTGGTATGGTGCGCATGCGCATGAACCTGGGCAACCAGCACGGCCTGCGTCCCGGCGACGTGGTTGGCGCGATTGCCAGCGAAGTCGGTATTTCCGGCAAGAATATCGGCGCGATCAGCATCCAGGTGGATCACACCTATGTGGATGTTGCTGAAAAACACGCCGGGCTTGTACTGCAGAAGAGCGGCGGTAAATACTCACTGCGCGGTAAGACGGTTGTTTTAAAGCTGGCGTAATCTATTATCGTCATAACAGAAGAGGGATCAGTTCATAAAAACTGATCCCTCTTTTTTTTCCAATAAACGTGAAAATTCCCTCAGTTTATCGATTCGGGATTCCGGAAAACCAGAATATTGAAAAGGAAAGGCGGTATTTTAAAAGGCAATGTCTCTTTTTTGTCCAGAATAAAACCCGCGTCCAGAGCGTTCTTTTCAAGGTGGAAAATATTCGTTTTGTGATATCTACCCTTACCCCCAAACCCGGCCAGGATACGACCAATATGATAGATGAAGTTTTCAGTCGGCCCTGACATGATGAGACAACCGCCCGGTTTTATTTTGTTCCGGAAGAGGGAAAACCATTCCGATGGTTTTTCAACATGCTCCAATACATCCGCGGCGATCAGAACATCCAACTGATTGTCGGGGATATCCTCCATCCGGTCCACAAAGCGCACACCCAATTGGCGCTTCTCACACAACAACTTCGCATACGCCGGGAAAAGGTCAATCGCGTACACATGCTTCGTGTAAGAGTACAGTGTTGGCAGAAAAACCCCAAGACCACAGCCAAATTCCAACACATGGTCATTTTCGCCGGGTGCAGCCATACGCAAGATCATCTCATATCGCTGCCAGAAAAATCTGGTGATCAGCGGATTCCAGTGCAGGTAGGTGGGAACAGCCATCTCATCCAGCACTTCCTGCGGATGGGATGTGCCCTGGTTGAGCAAAGCGACAATTTCCTGCCGGCTTAACTTAATCAATGAATACCTTTGCTTACCGCCCTCCGGCGCAGTCCCTTTTTTCATCCTGCTTCCTTTAACATCTTGAATGGATCCCGATAATTTGCAGCAGTCCGGGATAACCTGCCGGGTCGGGCAAGCACTATTCTACCTTTTTCTGCGGTTTGATGGTGCTGTTTAGGCAGGGGATTTGCAGAAATCAGAAAATGTTTGCTCTTGTATTCGAACCCGATATCAAACCAGGTATGGCGGGTATTGAACCGCTTATGTATTCCATCAACTTCCAAAAATTGTCAACAAGAGATCAAATCCCGGCGTTGCTCAATGATTCCAGCAGACGGGAAAGCAGGGCAGTCAGTTTCGGGTGGGTGGCCTCAAAATGGAAGAAGGCGTCTTCCACGCGCTGGAAATCGGTTTTCGGAATGAGCTCTGTATCCGTACTGGTTTTCATCAGCAGCTCCCGGATGTCCTCATCCAGGCCGCGCAGCAACCCTGCGCCTTTTTCGTCCACGGCATCCGTTTCCCGGATCTCTTCGCGCAATTGTTCCAGCAGTTTTACAAGGTTCCCGTTTTCCATAGGTCACAGTCTCCTTTCCACAAGTACCAGAAGAGAGAATCCAACCAACATGGTGCATATTCATTATTCCTCACAATCGCGGGAAGTTCAACCACCTGAAGGGTAACGCACTTCTTCTCCCCTCCCCCAATCCCTTACTTGGGGAGGGGAGAATCAAAGTCCCGCGCTTGTTCATGAAGTCATCCCGAAATAGAAAATCTATTCGAATTCCCTATTGACATAGAACACGAGTTCTTCTATACTATAGAAAATCCTTTTCAGAACAGGTATTCTAAATATGAACTCTCTGTCCACCCCCACTCGTAATCAGATCCAACTGGTCGTCGCGCCGCACGCCGGGCGCGACATGATGCTGGCACTGGCTTCCCGCCTGGCCCCCGGTCACATCGTGCGGGTGCTGGATGGCGGCAACCAGTTCAATGCCTATACCGTCTCGCGCGAGATCCGCCGCTACACCGCCGCGCTTAACCAGGCCATGAGCAACATCCGCCTGTCGCGCGGGTTCACCTGCTACCAGATGGTCGTGCTGCTGGCTGACACGCCCACCATCCCAGACCGGCCGGTACTGGTGCTGGACCTGCTCTCCACGTTCTACGATGAAAGCGTATCCATGACCGAAAGCCGCCGTCTGCTGGAAAATGCCATCGTCCACCTGAAACGCCTCAGCCGCACCGCTCCGGTGATGGTCAGCGCGCGGCCGCCATCCGCGCTATGCCCCGACCGTCTGGTGCTGCTGGACCTGCTGCGCGCCTCATGCGCCCAGGTGATGACCGCCGAAGCCCCCCGCATGCAACCCATCCCCGGCTTGATATAGATATAAAAGGAACCTCTTAACGTTATGGGACGCACCCTCCCCTCGATCACCCAGACATTCCTGATGGAACAGGAAGCCTTCACCCGCTTCCGCCGCGCCCTGCGCCGCTCTGACCAGATCGCGCTGGATGACCTGTTCGTCTCCGCCCAGAAGCATTTGGCCGCCGCGGCCTATGCCGCGCATGCCCTGCCGCTGGAGACATTCATGCTGTCGATGCTGCTGGAAGAGCACAAGGAGGTACAGCGTCTGCGCCGGCAGATGGACGAGATCACCGGGCAGCTGCCCGTCGGCGAAGACCGGATGTTGCTGGTTGAAGAAACCCCGGTGGCTGAGTTTATCGAAGCCCCGGTGGCTGCGTCAACCGAAGACAATCCCGCCCTCGACAGGCTCGGGCAGCGGACATCAACATTGACTGATGAATCGGAGGTCATTGATGTTGACCCCGGCCTGTCCTGATTTAAACCGCAAGGCTTTCGCGTGCCCCCGTCCCCTCCCAAACCGGGAGGGGACTTTGTCCCCCGGACACATGTGCCGCATGTACATATCCCGTAGGGGCGAAGCAGGCGGGATGCATCGTTGGATGGAAAGCTGTCATCACTCCGTCTGCTTCGTCCGCCGGCCGGAGTTGGACACATCCCCCTCCACAGGGGATTCAATCCCCACACCCGCGGGCAAAGCATCCGGAAACATTGTCTTTTCGCACCCACTTGTTTCCGCCCGGATGCTTCTCTCCGACCAGATAGCGAATAATACCCATGCACGGCTGGTTCCTTGATCTTTACGTTCACGAAGACGACGGCCTCATTGTCTGGGTGATGCTGGATGACGGACAGCGGCTTCGGCTGCGTTATCCGTTTCCGCTGACATTCTACGCAGCCGGGACTACCAGACAACTGCATGAGCTGGGCGTATGGCTTAAAAACCGGACTCCCGCCCCGGGCCTATCGCGTGCCCTACGGCGCGACTTGTTCGTGCCGGAACCGCTCAATCTGCTGGCCATCGAAGTGGAAAACCCCGCCAACCAGCCGCATCTTTTCCACGATGCCGCCCAGGCCTTTCCGGACCTTACGTATTATGATGCTGACGTGGAGATCGGCCTGCGTTTTGCCTCGCAGACTGGCGCATTCCCGACCGCCTACTGCCGCATAGTATATGAAGGAGACCGGCTTCTTGAGCTGCGCGCGCTTGACAGCCCCTGGGATCTGGATCCCCAGCCCTGTCCGCTGCGGGTGATGGAGCTGGAACCTGATAGTGATCCGAACCACTCCGCCCCTGCCGGCATCAACGTGATGTTCGACCGGCGCGTATATCACATGCCGCTCGAACCGGCCCGTCCCCTGCTCATCAACCTGGCCGCCCTGCTGCAAAAATTCGATCCGGACCTGCTGCTCACCGCGTGGGGCGACACCTGGCTGTTGCCGCGCCTGCTTGAGCTTTCGGGGAAACACGGTATGCCGCTGCCGCTCAACCGCGAGACCGGGCCGGACGTGCTGCGCAAGGCTTCGCGCACCTACTTCTCCTACGGCCAGATCATCTACCGCGGTGAGCAGGTGCACCTGTTCGGCCGGGTACACATTGACCGCTCAAATGCCATGCTGTACGGCGATTACGGGCTTGAAGGTGTGCTCGAAGTGGGACGCGTCACCGGGCTTCCATTACAGACAGCCGCCCGTGTCTCGCCCGGAACGGGTATCTCATCCATGCAGATACTCACCGCCCTGCGAACCGATGTGCTTGTCCCCTGGCATAAGCAGCAGGCCGAGCGTGAGAAGACCGGACTGGACTTGTTGAACTTCGATCAGGGTGGGTTGGTCTATCAACCGCTCATTGGCTTGCACCGCGACGTGGGTGAGATCGATTTTGTGTCTATGTATCCCAGCATCATGGTACGCTGCAACATCTCGCCGGAATGCACCCCCAACGGGTTAAATGATCCTCCCATCAACGAACCGGGACTTATCCCGCAAACCCTGGCACCGCTGTTAAAGAAACGTATCGCCCTCAAGCACCGCCTGGTTGAAACACCCCCGTGGGACCCGAGGTTGAAGCTGGACAAAGCCCGCTCGCTGGCGCACAAGTGGCTGCTGGTCACCTGTTTCGGCTATCTGGGGTACAAGAATGCGCGCTTCGGGCGTATCGAATCGCATGAGGCGGTCACATTCAACGGGCGTGAGGCATTGCTGCGCGCCAAGGAAGCCGCGGAAGACTGCGAATTCAATATTCTACAAATGTACGTGGACGGTTTGTGGGTGCAAAAACCGGGCGCCACCAGTCCACGCGATTACGATAGACTGTTGGATGAGATCGCCCAACGCACCGGGCTCTCCATCGCGCTCGATGGCATCTACCGCTGGGT
>JAAYYW010000081.1 GCA_012515195.1 Leptolinea sp. | reverse complement strand
TGGTGACCAAAGGCTCAGCGGTGGCGCTGCGCCATGTCTACCTGGTGCCCAAGAAATGGATTGTCAAGACAAGCAGCGGCAAGACTGCGCGACCGGCCAATAAAGATAAGTACCTGAAAGAAATGGCTGCCGTGTAAATCAAATGGAAACCCGCGCCCCGCTTTACCTTCTGTGAAGCGGGGCATTTTCTTATCCATTTGCGGAGCGATGGGACGTTTGTTATTATCAAATCGGCGGGTAAAAGGCGGTAGAGCTTGAAAACCGCGTCGTGTTTTTTCCCCGTACATAAAAGACTTGTCTCAGTATACGGGTCCAGTAGGAGGGTCCATGCGAGTCTTCTTTGTAATGGCGTTCATTCTACAAATGCTGCCCTGGTCACCACCCCGGCAGCAGCCGGCGGTCACCTTTGCCCGCAATACGGCAAAGCTGACATTCCCGGACTCAGCGGTCTTTTCCACGACAATAAACAGTTCCGAAACCGTGACAGATGTGGAGTTGCTCTACGGCACGGATGTTCGCACTTGCAGTGAAGTTCAGGCGCTGGCAATCCCCGAGTTTGAGCCTGCCCGGACTGTCAATGTGGCATGGGAGTGGGACATGCTGGAAAGCGGCGCACTGCCGCCGGGTACAAAGATCTGGTGGCAGTGGCGGGTGACCGTTGAAAGCGGCGCGCTGATGTTGTCCGAAAGGCGTACCATCACCTGGTTGGACGCCGTCCATAACTGGAAGGAGATCGAAGACCGGGGTATTCGTCTGCATTACTACACTTTATCCGCGGACAGGGCGCGTGAATTCCTTGTGACAGCGATCAATGCAATGGAACGGTTGAAGGCTGATACTGGAATGGAAGCCTCCGGTACGATAGACCTGTACCTTTACGCGAATACAAAAGATATGCGGGACGCCTTACTGTATGAGCCAACCTGGGCTGGAGCCATGGCTTTCCCCGACCATAACAAGGTTGTGGTCGGCATAAGTGAAAACCTCGAGTGGACAAAACGCACTGAAGCCCACGAATTGACGCATGTGCTTACCGGCAATTACACATTCACCTGCCTGCAAATGACACCTACCTGGCTGGAGGAGGGTCTTGCCGTATACGGCGAGGGAAACCCGGATGCTGAAACGCAGGAATCATTTGAAACGGCCCGGAAGTCCAACTCGTTGCTGTCATTTCGGGTCCTGTCGGCCGGATTCGCGGAAGAATCCGAACAGGCCAGTCTGTCTTACAGTCAGTCGTTTTATATGGTTAACTATCTCATAGAGACATACGGACGCGAGAAGATCAACCGGCTGCTGAAAGTCTTATCTCAGGGGACTGTACTGGATGATGCCCTGATGGAGGTCTATGGTTTCGATCTGCTTGGTTTTGAAAAGGAATGGCGCGATTCAGTTGGCGTGCCCCTGGCAGATTGGTATGAAGAAGCCCTGGAATCAACCATGATGCCAACAGAGGTTCCCACCCTGCGGCCGGTTGCCGGGGTGCTGAATGCGGTTTCTTCCGACTTCCCCCAACAAACACGCACACCACAACCGGAGGGTCTGGTACAACCTACCAATATCCGGGTTTCACCGGTGATGGCTTTTGAGGCGACTGGTACGCCGGTTCCGCCCTTTACGCCAACCGCGCAATTTCCGGGTATGGTGATACTGGTTTTGTGTATATTGGGGCTGTTAGTTGCCGTGGCGATAGTTGTCGTGGCCATTCGCGCGATGAAAAACAAAACCGCGTCCTTATCAGTTGTAATTTTGTTGCTGGGTTCCACCGCATTGTACGCATTACCGGCGCAAGCTGAAGGTTTGCCTGCGGAAGCAACCAGCTACCCGCAGCAACCAACAGCCACATTATTCACACCCCCGCCAACGGAAGAGGGTTATTACTCAGATCCGGAGGTTGGGGTAAGTTTGGCGATCCCTGCGATTGCCAAACTTGATACATCCCGGGCCACAGCCTCCTATCATTTCAGTTTGAACATAGATAACAATGCCGTTCTTGGGCACATGTTCACCTACGGCCTGCGAAGCGGTGAATCGTTGAATGAACTGGCGCACCGCATTCGGGATTTTGAACTGCAGGATGTGCTGAACCTCGAGTATCTGGAGGATCGCGAGATCAAGATGAAGAATGGCAGGGCGGGCTGGTTGACGGAGGCGCAGGGCATACCGCCAAATGATATCCATATATTTCATTTCAGCCTGGTGACCGTCCGCGGATTTGCTTCATCCACCACATTGATGCTGTATTCCACGTTCGAAGGTTTTATGGCTTACAGGGATGAGATCGACGACCTGAACCGGTCATTGATGGTTTCGGCTCCCATCATCAACGGCTTTTCGCGGGATGAATTGCTGGTGCTTAATGGTGGTGAATCTAACAATCCGGCGGAAAATGACCCCGCCACCACGCGCAGTTCGGGTAATTTCTATCTGGTGTATTCCGGTCTGGTGACATTCAACCCGGCAATGGAGTTGCAACCGGACCTGGCGCGAAGCTGGGAGGTCAACCAGGACGGGTCGGAGTACATATTCCACTTGGACCCTGACGCGGTCTTCCATAATGGGCGGCCGGTCACAGCTGAGGATGTGGTCTATTCGTGGGAACGTGCCGCCGCACCGGAGACCGGCTCAGAGACCGTGTTAACCTATCTGGGTGATATTCAGGGAGTCAGGGCAAAGCGGGAAGGTAGGGCGGATCGCATCAGCGGGCTGCAGGTTATTGACGACCATACATTGCAGGTCACATTGGAACAGCCGGTGCCGTATTTTCTGCTGAAGTTAACCTACCCGACCGGATTTGTTGTTGACAATCAGAATGTTGAACAGGGCGGAGACTGGTACCGCGCGCCCAATGGAACCGGTCCGTACCGCCTGAGCCGTTGGACTAGTCGCAAAGAGATTCTATACGAGCGATTTGATGCCTATCACGGTGAGAAACCTGCCATAAAAGCCATCTTGATCGTCATGTACCAGGGGACAGGTTTGCAGCTCTATGAATTGGGCGCCACCGATATGGCAGGAGTGGCTTACAGTGACTTGATCCGTTTCACTGATCCCTCAGACCCCATGCATAACGAATTACAAAGCAGCCTGAATATGTGCACCCGTTATGTCACCATGGATGTCAACCAGCCGCCGTTTGACGATACAAAGGTACGGCAGGCGTTTGCCATGTCTGTTGATAAGGAACGGTATGTCCGGGTGATCACAGAGGGAGGGGCTATCGCGGCGAAGGGTTTATATCCTCCGGCACTGCCCGGCTATGATAAGAATTCGAAAGGACTGGAGTTTAACCCGGAAAAAGCCCGGCTATTGCTAAAGGAATCAAAATATGGGAAAGGTGAACTCCCGGAGATCTTATTCTCCCTCCCGAATTATGGCAGCTATGTATCTGAGAGCGTTTCATCCATTGTGCAAATGTGGGAAGAGAACCTGGGGATCAAGATAATTGTCCAGAATATCGATCCGGAATATTACCAGGATGCGTTGGACGATGGAAGGCACGGGCAATTGATCAGTGAGGGCTGGTGTGCCGATTACCCGGATCCGGAAAATTTCGCTGATGTATTGTTCCACAGCGGGTCAGACATGAATCGCAGCAATTACGCCAATCCCGAACTGGACAGGCTGCTGGAGGAAGCCCGGGTGGAAGAGGATATTGTCAGGCGCATGGAGATGTACAGGCAGGCAGAAGAGATCATTGTGAACGATGCTCCTGCCGTATTCTGGACGCACAGTAAAACGTACACGCTTGTTAAGCCGTACCTGAAAGGATATGTCGGGACACCCATTGGCATTCCACTGGAACGCTACCTGTGGATTGACTCTGATATGTTTTTTGGCGATTGATTCAGGACTAATCCTTCAGGATAATCAGGCGGGTGCTATTAGTTCAGCCAGGCCGCGCGGCGGGCTGGAAGCTCTCCGGTGGCGTTAATGGTTCGCATCAGCCCGTTCTCGCGCCGGTACAGCCGCTCGACAATATCCATCATGTCGAATACGGAGGGAGCCTCTAAAATGGGCTGTTTCTCTGTCGGGGGAATTTGCAGTAATGACGCGCCCAGAAATACCAGGCTCATCGGGTCGTCAGGCGGTGAAAAATTGGAAACATCAATTTCATCCGTGTTGTCGCGGCTCAGTTCCTTAAGATAGGCGAGTATCTCACGGGATAGCTGCCGGGCTTTACGGTGGACCTGGATCATACGGGGAAGCTCGATCGGGCTGGTTTCGACTGTGCCAAGCAAAAAGGGCTGCGATACTGTGTCAATATCCAGTATGTTGAACCGATCGATTCCCATTACCGTGATATTCATCCGTCCATCCGGCAGGGTTTCATACTCAACCATTCGGGCGAGCATTCCCACACGGTATGGTTCCGGAAGTGGGCCAAGCGCCTCAAGTCCCTGGTGAATCAATACAATTCCCAGAAGTCCGTCATGGTCAAGGATATGGCGGACCATTATCCGGTAACGCTCCTCGAAGATATGTAAATGAAGGGGCATACCGGGAAAAAGGACAACATTCAGGGGGAATAACGGTATCTGGCGCATATAAACGTAATTGTAGAAGCGCCGGGAAAAAAAAGGAATGAGCCGTACAATGTTCTTATTGCGTATAGGTGTTTGGTGTTTTCAACCAATCCATGGCCAGGCGGACCAACTCATCGATTGGGGCATCCGTATTAAGGGTCAGATGAGGTTCCTCAATGGGCTCAAAATCGGCTTTTTGTCGGATGTAAAGATCATAATCGCGGTTTTGTGTGGGATGTTTCCCAACATGGACATCTTTTTGAAGTCGGTTCTTAAGTACTGCTTCCGAAACAGAGCAGTGAATGATCCGGATCTCAGCGCCGGCCGCGTAGGCAGCTTTTTTCAGTTCCAACCGCTGCGATTGTGTTAGGAAAGGTCTTCCGTCAATGATGACAGAATGGCCCTTGTGGATAAGGTAAGCGGCAGCCTGGTAGATCAGCGACATCACCAGATCGTCCTGAGTAGCAGAATGATCAATCTCACGGGACGGAAAGATGGCGGCGCGCACAGTATCTTTGTGTATAACCACAGCCGGAAGGACTTCCGCCAGTCGGGTCGCAAGTAAACTTTTACCGGATCCGCAGAACCCGGCCAATGCGATCATTTGAGGCAAATCCATATAAAAATTGTAGCATACAGAGTCAACAACGTACTTGAACACGCGTGGAGTTTTTGCTGAAAGCAGTAACAGATTGACTTTTTCCCGGCATAATGCTACGTTAATTATGTTCCTTCGTGTACCTCTGGTAAGGATGTGTCAGAATGCAATTTAAAGTGGATCGAACTAGCAGTCAACCGCTATACAGCCAGTTGGCTGGATGGTTGGAAGCCCGGATAAATTCCGGTGAAATCCACCCGGATGAAAAACTTCCGGGCGAAGTGGAACTGGCCGAGTCGCTGGGGGTCAGCCGGGGCTCTTTGCGAAAAGCGATTGCTCAGTTGGTCGATCGTGGATTGGTGGTCCAGATCCATGGCAAGGGAACCTTTGTCGGGCAGCCGGTTAATGACCAGACGTATGCCGGCCGATTGAGTGTTTACCAGGATCTGGTATTGGCCGGGATACCATTTACAACAGATGTTCTGGAAAAACGGATCATACCCGCGCCGGAAAGGGAAGCCCGTATCCTGGGCATTGCCCCCGCTGAGGCGATTCTTTATCTGAAACACCTTCGCCGGATTGAAAATGATCCGTTGGTTGTCCATGAATCATTTCTTTCGGCTTCACAATTCAGTGGTTTGCTCAAGGAAGATTTTCGCAATACCGGCTTGATGGAGGCCATCGAACGGCGATATGGAATAACACTCGGGTGGACGACAAATACAATTTCCGTAGGGCGGGCCAATTCAAGTATCGCTGGACTTCTTGGCCTGATGACGGGAGATCCTGTTCTATTAACAGAATCCGATCTATTCGACAACGCTGGTAACAGGCTGGAAACCGGGCTTTCCTGGTTCAGGCCGGATAAGTTCAAATTACAGACTACGGTCAGGCGGGCTCAGAACGAGCCGTTTTACACACTCCTCAGACGATCTGGTATGGGTGTTTCCCGTCCTGCCAGCTCAGAGCTGCCAACCCGGCCGGTGTCCCAATTGCCGCGATTTTCCGGATTAGCCGGTTTCCTTCCCGTGGAGCGTATCCGCGTGAATTACACAGCGGAAAACTGGGTGGATGCGGTATTAGCGGCTGGAAAATTGCTGCAGTCGACCGGTGCGGTGGAAGAACAGTATGGTCAGGCTATGGTTAACACAGCCCGGCAGCTGGGTCCGTATATCGTGGTTTCTCCCGGGATCGCTGTTGCCCACGCGCTACCGCATGAGGGAGTAATAAAATCGGCTCTGGCGATGATTACCTTGAATCCGCCGATACGCTTTGGCAGCGCGGAAAACGATCCGGTGCGTTTGCTGATTGCCATCGCGGCACTGGATTCCAGTCAACACGTTGATGCGCTCCGTGACATGGCTGATGTGTTGTTCGACCCAACACTCCGAAACGCGCTTATGCAGGCTGCCTCTCCTGAAGACGCATTTAATATTCTGATGAAAGGGTAACCCAACGATTCAGGTCCAATGAAGCTGGCAGACTTATTACGGCCGTCACTGGTTGCTGTGGATGTGGATGCGAAGACCTGGCAGGAAGCTATTGAAGCCTGCGGACGATTGTTGCATGAAGACGGTGCGACCGAAGAGCGTTTCACTGCCGCAATGATCCGGGTGGCGCATGAATTCGGCCCTTATATTGTCATCGCTCCAGGGATCGCCCTGCCTCACGCGTACCCTGAAGATGGTGTGCTCAAACCCAGTATGGCCCTGGTCAAACTAAAAACACCAGTGAAATTCGGCAACAGTCAGAACGATCCTGTCTGGTTGGTGGTCGCTCTTGCACCCATCGATTCGAAGCAGCATATTCAAGGGCTGTCCGAACTGGCTTTTGTGCTGAGTGATATGGCCAACATCCGAGATTTAATGAAATGCACCACATCACAGGAACTGCATGACGTGTTCCATTCGGCTGTTCCGGACAAACCACAATGAGTTGTCCGGCTGGTGTGAGGTTTTGTCAAAATCCATATAATAGTAGAAACCTCTGTCATAAACAGGACAGGGTTGAGAAACTGCCATTTGATCTGCCCGGAAACCGGACACCATTCATTTCCGGAAAAACGTTAGAATGGGTTGGTTTTATTGCCCGGTGCCACATAACGAAAGGAATCATGGCTCATGGATGATGAAACCCGCAGAGACCGCAATGGTTGGATCGCTCTGGGATTGGTATTGTCCGCTTTAATTCTCGGCATATTGGCCAGATAACATATCGTAAGATCATCACGGAAAGGAGAAAAGCAACGTGATCAGAATTGCAGCAATTTGCGGTATGGGTCTTGGAAGCGGACTGCTGGTAAAAATGGGCGTTGAACGAGTCCTTAAGCGGAACGGATTTGATGAACGTGAATTCACTGTTGAGGTTGGCGATATCAGCACAGCCAGGTCCATAAAACCCGACCTGTTCGTTACCTCAACTGAATTTGGACCCCGGTTAAAGGAATTACCGGATTCTACGGTGATTGAAGTTCATAATCTGTTTGATGAAAAAGAAATAGAGGCTGTCCTGGTCCCGGTTTACAAAGGCATTCTTGCCGCCAAATAGTTACATCGGGGAGACTCAAGAACAATGGATTTCCTCCAAGTGATATTGGATGTACTTGTTCAGATCATGAGCAAGCCTGCCTTATTGGTGGGTCTTATTGCCATGGCTGGCTTGATGATCATGAGAAAACCGGTGGAAGCCGTTATCTCCGGGACTGGAAAGACCATTATCGGGTTTTTAATCCTGAGCGGCGGGGCGGGCATCGTTAGTGAAGCCATTCTTCCACTGGGTATTCTGATGCAGCAGGGTTTTGGCCTGCGGGGCACCCTTCCGGTAAACGAAGTTTTTACTGCCGAAGCACAGGAGGTTTACGGCACCCAGATATCCTATGTATTCTTCCTCGCTTTTTTGATCAATTTATTGCTGGCCCGTTTCACCCGAATGAAATATATCTTCCTGACCGGGCATCATACTCTTTTCGCTTCCACACTGGTCACCGGTATGCTGGGTCTCACCATATTGCGTGACAGTCCTCAAATGGTACTGATCCTTGTTTCATCGGTCATTGTTGGTTTTATGATGGTTTTCTTCCCGTGGCTGTCTGCTCCATACATGGAGAAGGTTATAGGATCAAAGGATTTTGTGATGGGCCATTTCGGTACGACAACATATGTTCTGGCCGGATGGTTGGGAGGAAAAGTAGGCAATCCCAAAGATTCAACGGAGAAAATTAACTTCCCGAAATGGATTGGCTTTCTGAGAGAGCCACTTATTGCCATGGGATCGGTAATGGTCTTGATCTACCTGGTGTCGGCACTGGCTGCCTGGATCAGTGCCGGTCCGGAAGCCATTGCCGCTGACTTTGATAATTTGGATACATGGTGGCTTAATGCCATTGTATTTGGACTGACATTTGCCGGAGGAGTCTGGGTCATACTTCTGGGTGTGCGCATGATCGTGACCGAAATCGTTCCGGCATTTCGTGGTTTCGCCGATAAGATCGTACCAGATGCAATCCCCGCGCTTGACTGTCCGGTTGTTTTCCCGTACGGCCAGAACGCTGTGCTGGTGGGGTACTTATCATCTGTCATAGGTGGACTGGTGGCCATGGGAGTGCAGATTTCCGCGCTGCCGCCGGGTTTGTCGATGGGCTACCTGGGTGGGGTTATACTGCCTTCGATGATCGTCCATTTCTTTGTCGGGGGAACATCCGGTGTTTTTGGCAACGCGACAGGCGGTTGGAAGGGTGCAGTATTGGGTGGTTTTCTGTGCGGTTTGATCTTCACACTTCTGGCGGGCACGTCGCTGCAGGCAGTCACATCCATCGGTATTCCCGATAGTTGTTTCGGCGACCCGGATTTTGGCGTGGTTGGTTCGATCTTGGCGTTTATATCCGGGTTGTTTAAATAGAATAATTACCGATTGTTACTGGAAGCCTGAGCGGCTATTTTTTATGCGGCCGCCTGACAAGCATGTAATCGTTGTTGAACACACCGCTCTCCGCAGATGTGACTTCTTCCACGGAGAAGAATGTCTTTGGATTATGTTGATGGATGATATCGGTAATACGCCGTAATTCCCTGCGCTTGATCACTGAATATAACAATTTGACCGGTCCGCTGGCACCTTCCCCGTTGACAATTGTCACTCCGAAACCAGCCGCCCTTAAATCTCGGGCCAGTTCTTCACCTCCCTGTGGAAGAATGATCCGCAACACCAGCGTACCAATGGCCAATTTTTCTTCTATCTTCAAACCAATATACGTTCCCATCGCGAAACCTGCCGCGTACCCGACAAAAGCCGGGTAACTGTGCATATTTGACACGATTTGACTGACAACCACAATCCAGATGAAGACTTCAACAAAGCCCAGTACCGGCGCCAGATGACGTTTTCCCCGGGATGTAAAGACGATGCGGAGGGTTCCTAGCGTTACGTCGGCAACACGGGCAATGAAAACCAGAATGGGCAAAATAACCCAGGCGTACCAGTCAAAAGATTCCATCACAATCTCCCATATTGGTAAATTGTTGGACCCGATAGCTGAGAAACATTTGCCAGCAAATGATTTGTGTGGAAGGTCCACTATTAACTATACATGAGAGTGTAATTTCCAGAAATCAATACGATTACGTAACTGGCGCGCCTTTAGTCCGGCCCATCCAATCCAGATTTTCCAATTCTCCGAAGTGGTCCAGAAAGATGCGGAAGTACATAAACTCTTCTTTGGAATTCAATTTCCAGCCATTGGAAAGATTGCGTTCCCGCTTGAAATCTGCATCGCTGATATTTTGTTCAGCGTATTGTTCCATCAGATCAACGACTCCGGCACCCTGCCAGAACTTGGATTTAGGCCGCCACAGCACAGACGCGGGGAGTACATCTTCTACAGCTTTGCGGAGTATCCATTTTTCAACCGGTGGTTGAGTGTCCCGGAACAATTTGTATCGGACGGGAATGGCCAGAGCGTAATCCAATACATCGGGATCAAGGAATGGGATGAATGCTGTAAGGCCGTGAGCCTGTGAACAGCGATCTACGCGTTGCAGCGCGGTATTGTGAAGCCTATGAATGATTTCAAGGAGTTCACCCTGGATCTGATCCTCGGGTAATGATTTTATGTATTCATAGCCGGCAAACAGCTCATCACCGCCTTCACCTGAAAACACAGATTCCACATAGTTAGACGCCATCTTTGCGGTCAGATAATTGGTTACCGAAGAACGTACCAGTAGAGCGTCAAAGGATTCGAGATGGTAGATGACATCCGGCAGAGCATCCAGCATATCCGTTTGTGTAACTTTTAGTTCATGGTGTTCCGTGCCGAGGTATTCCGCCATCTGCCGGCCGTAGATCAAATCTTCAGCGCCATCAACTCCACTGACGAATGAATGAAATCTGCGGACAAATGGTCTGGCCAGCGCGGCTATGGCTGATGAATCCAGTCCTCCAGAGAGCCAGCTTCCCATTTCGTCCTGTTGAACACAGCGGGCGATCGCCTGTTCCAACCTCAATCGCAGGCCGTTTGCGGTATTGGCCACATCTTCATGCGGCAAAATCTGGATGGATGGTTCGTAATGAATATTGATCGTCCGGCCAGCAAGTAACATTTTTCCTGTTGGAAGCTCATGGATCTGCCGGGTTGCTGGCAGCAGCGACTTTACCTCGGACGCGAAAGCCATTCCGACAGAACAGGGGCCATAATAAAGCGGCTTTACCCCGATTCGGTCACGCGCCAGAAGAAGACCGTCTGCCGTCATGGCTGCCAAAGCGAACGGTGTCTTTTGCGCGGCCAGACTGGCTGACGAGGGGATGGGTACACTTAACCCATCCCAAACAGCCTGATCCATTAATGAACGCGGAATAGGTTGGGATTCAACCTCATTCCAACCAGCCTGCATGATTATGCCCGGTGAGTTGATCGTCTTCCGGTGATGAGTTCCACGATGGGCAGACTTATCCAGCATAGTCGAGACCAGGCTTTCTTCTTCCGGGGTGGTCATTCCCGCGATTCCCGCGATTCTTGCCATTTTTTTCTCCTTACAGCCGCCAATCTATTTCTTTTTAGTGGTTTTGATCAAACACGGTTTGACGGCTGAACTAATGATTGGGTATTTCATGAATCTATTTATTTCCTATTCCGCAGATCAACGGCTGCGGTTTTTCCCGATGGTGAAAATATCCAGTGGTATATGATAAAACCGGTACAGTGTCTGGTAGCAGGACAAATTCCAGCGGTTGATGATCTCTTCCATGAGGGACTTTTTGAAACAGAACTGAACCAGAACGGTTACATTGATTCTATGACGCCTTCACGAACGAAGCGGGTAAGTTCACTCACGCTCCAATTATCCAGGCCAAGCCGCTCGACTGTGCGGCCCCGTCGCCAGTAGTCGGTGCGATGGATGATGCTCCCGATGCGGATAATGCTTTCCATACCGCGAACGCTTACGCCGTACCGTTTACCCAGTGACGCGATGGGAACAAGGCTCATGGGAACATCTTCAAATATGTAGCGATGATTCAAGGTCATGGGGGCTTTGATTCCATAGTATCCGGGCTGGTTATGAATGGCTTCATGCAGATCTTCACCAGTCGTGTCATACGCCAATTGCAGCCATTCCAGCGCTGTGCGCGCGCGGATGCCAATGGAAGAAGCCACAGTCACACGCTCCCGGTCAAGTACTTCCAACATTCGGGCGACTGACGGGGTTACGCCGTCAATATAGAACTGGTAGTCTCCGTGTGTGTGCTCGATCCAGCCGGCATTAAGCAATGTCAGGGCGGGGTGGAAGATGGCTCCCATATTGTTCATGCTGGTATTCAAGACATCAACACCATCAATGTATTGCGGGTACACATCTTCTATTGCCTGCAATACCATTTCGTTGCGTGTAGAGGGGAGCGCGGCAAGGGGAACGGCTTCTTTGATGCGGAAAATGCGCGCCTGGGCAGGTCCGTCAGACCGGCTGGCATAGATGAAGGTTTCGGCTTCAGCCACGGTCACGTCGGTTGTGCAGCCATTGTCACGGATCACCTTGGCAAATTCAACCGCGCCAAGTGTCCGGCCGGGGTGCAGGATGACGATCTGTCCGTCTTTCAAATGGGGTGCGGTAATCCGGGCAATATCAGCATGCGCAGAGGAAGGTAGAACAACCATGATAACCTGGGCGTGGTCAATGGCTTCCTTGATATCCGAGGTGACCAGATCGATCGCCCCGAATCCATGAATGCCACCTTCCACACTCTCGAGTTCGATTCCCTTTCGCTTTTTTACAACGGAAATGTGGTCAAAGGTACGGTTCCACAGGGCCACATCTGCGCCCAATAATGCCAAATGGGCGGCCATGGCTTTTCCGCCGTGACCGGCGCCAAGGACGGTGAATCGTTCTGCTTTTTTCATGGTCATTTACCTTTCATACTTTCGAGTAGTTGCAGATTGGCCTTCTCGTACTGTGAGATTGGTTCACCCGATTCATCCACTTCTACACAGGCTCCATTTATGATCCGGGTTCGCACCCGGCCGAGTCCGTAAGGGTTGTTTTTTAATTGAGGCGCATCTAAAAGCCCTGATGTAACCGCTTTTGTCAGGGTTGACGGATCTATCAATGGGTCGATGACATCATCTGGAGCCAGCGCCTGGATCTTTTTCAACAGGTACCTGGTCTCTTTAACAAGGTATCCCTTACGGGCTTGCACAGCCGGCGAGCTGCTCATATCCGGCGCGCCAAGCGCGTTGGTAATGGCGCGCTTTACGATCTTGCTGGCCTCGATCACATCATCTGCCGTGGCAGCGTGATGTGCTTCTGTGTGCCCGACGATGTGATAGATATCCGGTTTCAGGCTCATTTGCAGGTAGGTGGCAGCCGCCAGATGGCCGCGTGCCGCGTCTGGGTCAAGCGGATGCGACAGCAGGCCGATGCGTGTTTGCCTCCAAATATGGAAATTGCCATCTTCCAACGGATGGATAAGCTCCAGTACCGCCAGCATTTTGGCCAGGTCCATGGCATCGCTCAAACCAGGGGGACTGTTAAACATCATTTGTGCGATGTAGTCTTTCACGCCGAAACGTTTCGCGTTGTAAGCAGCCAGATAGGCCGCCGTGGTGAAGACAACATCTGACGCGTCCCGCATTCCCCAGTGATGCGGTTCGTTCAACTCCACCGGGATATCGCGCTCTCCATACCATGCCATCACCTTCTGGTGTTCGTGGATGGAACCTTTCAGGTCCCAGGGGCCACGTCCGTCCATTTTATTGAACCAGAAAAGCGGTATGGCGCACCAGGCATTATGGATGGTGCGGGTAAGCAGCTCGGCATACTGGATAAAATCATCGGTTCCTGAATACGCGCGCAGCAAGGGATAGTTACCCGTCCGGCTGACTTCGTATAGCATTTCCAGGTCTTCCGCGGTCCGTATTGGAACCCCGCCAGCGCCGCGCCGGCGCGGATCTTGCCGCTCAGGATGGAAAAGATTTTCCTGGGCGTCCTGGTCGGTGCCAAGTGAGATCAGATCAAGCGCCTGGGCTTCCGCGATCTTTTTGATGCCTTCCAACGTTTCTTCCATTGTTGGCAGGCCAAAATGATGGCGAAGAAGGGGGAATGGTTTTCGCCAGAGGATACGTTCAATCGTTTGCTGCGGAAAATCAGTTTCAGATTGTTCACCCGCAGGCAACCCTTTTAAATACGCAAGTACCTGTTCGGCGCTTTCACTGCCATCAAAAACCTGTTCAAAAAACTGCAGATTGCGGGCTTTTTCAACAACCGGAGGAGTGCCGCCAAACACAAACCGCACCCCTTTTTCATGCAAAGCTGAAGCCTCTTCCGCGAATTCACCCAAAAGACGTTCGCCGGTTTCGGGCGTCAGACGGTAGGAGATGCCAATAAGCAGATCATCATCTTTTTTCAACGCCGCGGCTTCTTTATCTGCCTCTTTCAAGAACTCCTCGATCGGAATGGCAGGGCCAAGGAATCTGGTTTTCCATCCAGCAGTTTCCGCCAGGCGGAGGAAATTAGAAACACCGGCAACATGCACACATTCGCCCAGTGCGCCGGCGATAATGGTTTTGGTCATGGCTGTCTCCTTTCCGGCTGCCACTGGCAGCCTTTGGGGGTATTGAAATGGGAGATGATCAATCTCCTGTTGACCCGCGCAGGATCAAACGGGGCTGAATGATCTCAGATTGGCCGGGGCTTGACTGCCCCGCGATCATACGGATAAGGATGGAAACCAGCCTGCGACCGATCTGGTAGACAGGTTGGTCGATGGTGGTCAGACCCGGCTGGGTATGGGCGGCATCGGCAATGCCATCAAAGCCAGCTACCGCGAAATCACGGCCGACCTTTATGCCGCGTTGATGCACGGCATGCATGGCACCAATGGCTGTCAGATCGTTGACACAAAATGCGGCAGAAGGTGGTGAGGTTAAATTCAACATATTTTCGGCTGCTTCGTAGCCGCCGCTGGAAGTGAGGTCGGTTTCAACCAGAAGCGCAGGGTCAACAGCGATACCCGCCTTCTCCAATCCTTCCAGATAGGCGTTCTTGCGGTCGAGATTGATCTTCAGTGGTGTGTTCGCGCCAATGTAGGCAATGCGGCTGTGGCCCAGATTCACAAGGTATTCAACCAACTCCAAAACAGCCGGACGGGGATCAACCTCAACACCATTGAAATCACCTGTATTATCGGAGCGTTCAAGGGAAACGAAGGGAATGGATTGGCTTTTGAGAAAGTCGATCCGCCAATCGTTTATTAACACCCGATTGAGGATGATTCCATCCACTTTGTCGGATTGAGCCCAGCGTTGATATTGTTTCTTCTCACCTTCGCTGGTCTGGTCTGCCGTACTGATCAGCAGATCGAGGTTGTTGGCGGCGGCCTCATCAGCCAGACCGGCAATGAATTCGGAAAAGAACGGGTCAGCCAGTCCGGTGCTGGAGGTTGGTAGGATGTAGCCGACTGTGTCTGTCCGTTGGCGGCGTAACTGGCGGGCGGCACGATTCGGTGTGTAACCCATCTCGGCGGCGGTACGGATGATCAATTGGCGGGTTTCTTCCGCCACATCGTCATACCCATCCAATGCACGGGAAACAGTGGTGATTGAGAGATTGAGTTGCCTGGCTACATCACGGATCGTAATTCTCATAATAGTCCCCAAAACGTTTTGGAAACCAAGTGTAGCATAAAAAATGGCAAAAGGGAAGGATTTGAGTTGGCATATAAGTTGCACGGATTGGAAGAACAGCAATCCAAAAATCGGCTTGTGTATTCTTCTCCACATGTTTATAATAATGATTAATGGTTTAATTAATCAAATTGTGGAGAAGATTTTCGCATGCCTGTTTCTGTTTCCGCCACATACGCCCGGGTCCATCTGGGAGAGCTGTTCCGTTCTGCCCGGCGCGAGCCTGTATTTATAGAACGTGATGGGAAGCCGCTGGCTGTCCTCCTGTCGCATGACCATTATTTGCGTTTGAACGCACTCGAAAAACCACCGGAATGGCGGGTGCTGGTGCAACAGGCGCGTGACCAGGTAAAACAGGACCTGGCAGGACGGTTGTTGAACCTTCCGGAAGATGTTATGACCGAACTGCGTGAGGATCGCAATGAGCAGTCAGATCATCTGTATTGACCCGGGGCCGGTCATCCAGCTCACTACATTTCCACGTAATAGTGCCATTAAAACCCTGTGGGACCGTTGGGAGCGTGACGACAGACGTATCCTGGCTCCGTCTCACCTGTACTTTGATGTGTCGAACATTTTGGGAACGTACATTCGGCAGGGTGTTCTAAGCCCTCAAACAGTGCAATCCATTATGTTGGCTTGCCGGTCGCTTCCCATTCACCTTGTGGATGATTCGGATCTGCAGGAGAGGGCGTTGCGATTAACCGAACGGTACAACCTTCCAGTCGGATGCGATCCGCATTACCTCGCTTTGGCGGAGAAGTTGGACAAGGAACTATGGACTTATGACCGGCGGTTGGCAATGGTTGTAAACCAGGTTGGTGAAACACCCAGGGTGCGGTGGATCGGTAAGAAACAGGAATTATCGACAATTTAGATATTATTTGCCACCGGTTATCTTAAATCCGGTCTGTCCCACTTGAAATAGCAATATGAATAGATTAGACTTGTAATGTAATGTAAGTAAAGTAAACATTTGGTCGTACCAAAGTTGGAAAGACACGAAAAATAAAGCCCCACAAGGTATGGTCGTGCTTTCCATGTTGGGAAAAGGAGTCTATACGATGAGCGTGATGCCATCCTATTCAGAAAAATCAGCCCTTCCAACCGGGCTGGATCTTGACCGATTGGATCCGGCAACCCCAAGGCGCCGGGTGATGATCGTGGATGACGAACCGGAAACGGTTGGTTTATTGAAATACATCCTTTCAAATGCCGGGATAGATGTGGCTGGAGCGGAGAGTGGACAGTCAGCCATTGATAAGGTCCCGCGTATCTGGCCTGACCTCATATTATTGGACCTGATGATGCCGGAGATGGATGGGGAAGACACTTTTGCCGGCATCCGGAAACTGACCCCTGCGCCGGTTGTCATCGTCTCAGCCAAAAATCAAAAGGAAGACATTGTCAGGGGATTGCAAATGGGCGCGGACGATTACATTACCAAACCCTTCCATCCGGCAGAGCTGGTGGCACGCGTTAATACCGTGGTCAACCGTTCCCGCCAGGTTACGGCACCCACAGGGATCATGGATTTCTCTAATCTCGATATGAGCCTGGATCCGGGGACACGTGAAGTCAGGATCCGCGAAGAATCGATCGCTCTGGCACGTCGTGAGTTCGATGTGCTTTACTGCCTTGGTCGTCATGCCCCACGCTGGGTCGACCATGCCACAATTGCCGAAGAGGTATGGGGACAGAATGATCCCAAGGCGGTCAACCGCATTAAATATGTGGTTTACCTGCTTCGACGAAAACTGGAGCTGAACCCATCACGTCCGCAATTAATCCTGGCGCGCGAGGGCCTTGGGTACAAGCTGGCTTCAGACCGAACCACAGCCTGACATCCTCCAGAATTCCCTCTGGTTAATAAGCAAAAAGGGCACTGGCGGTAGCTTTTTTTGCTTTGAATCATTATGGAATTTGGGTAAATTCACTCAGAGTGGGAGGACTACTTTCCTTTTCCTCCACTATTCCCATTTGTTGCTCCTTGATTGCCGGACATCATTGCATTAGGTGTAGCTGTTCGTGCCGGAAAGAGCTGATTTTTCTGCATGGACTGGGTCTGGTTTTGTTCCATGGACTGGGTCTGGTTTTGTTCCATGGATTGTGTCTGATTCTGCTCCATGGACTGGGTCTGGTTTTGTTCCATGGATTGTGTCTGGTTTTGTTCCATGGACTGGGTCTGATTCTGCTCCATGGACTGGGTCTGGTTTTGTTCCATGGATTGTGTCTGATTCTGTTCAATCGATTGGGTCTGGTTTTGTTCTACAGGTTGGGCCTGATTTTGTTGCCCCGTTCCGGCTTCTGATCCGGCATTGCCTGCACCCATGGAATTCATAACCGAAATGGTTTCATCCACCAGATTGATCTGAGATTGAAGCATACCTTTGGTTCGGGTTAATATAACTTCCGATGATTGAGTCATCGTTTTAGCCTGGATCTCTTCCATGACCTGTGCCTGTGTCTGAATTCGGTTGCGCAGCATGGTCAATTCGGCAGAATTCTGTGTGTTGGTTCCTATGGCCATTTGATACGCGTTCATGAGATGACTATCCAGGCGTTCGTACTGGTCTTCACTCGGGGTTTTTTCCTTCTGTAATAGTTGAATGATCTCGCTCAGACGGGTCTCACCCAGCTCTAGCTCAAGATCAATCTTCTCTTCAGGGGTGTTCGCCAGTGCCATTCGTACATCTTCTGTTGCCAATTTCAACGGATATAGCAGATCATCCGGCAAACTATTCTGCGCTGCCACAACTCCGACACTTCCACCACCAAAGAGCAGAGCAACTGCTGCGATTATCGATACCAGTATGGGGCTCATTTTTAATTTTCCTTTTCCAGAATACAGGAATGATTGGATATGATCCTGAAAAGTAAGACGGTTTTTTTCTGGTTTGGATACGGCAATCTCTGAGATTGCTCTTATGTAGGCATTTCGGCCGCTCCGTTCCCGGTTCGGATCACGATGGATCGGGGTCTGGTGGAGTGAGACCAATTGCTGTTCAATTTGTGATAAATCCTGATTGACTCGTTCAATTCTCATCTGGTACCTCATATGCGCCCAGGCTTTTTTGAAGGGAGGCAAGAGCGCGGTGCTGCAGTGCTTTCACGGCGCCTGGCGGTCGTTGCATGGCATTTGCGATCTGATTGATATCCCAGCCTTCTCCGTAGCGTAATGAGATCACGAAGCGTTGGTCAGGCGTGAGGTCTTTGATCGCATTTCGAATGGATGACAGATCCAAATTTCTTTCAACATGGTTTTCCAGTCGATACTCACCCAACGGAAGCGAGGCGTCTGTCAATTCAAGTTCGATCATGGGCGTTTTTCTAAAAAGATCTGTGATCCAATTGTGCGCTATTCGATATAAATATGCCTTTAGATGGTCCCGGGGTCCGGATTGGTTTTTCAGGCTTTTGAGAAAACGGAAAAATGTCTCTGAAACACAGTCTTCTGCCAAATTCCCGTCACCCAAAACGCGGTAGGCATAAGCAAAAATGGACGAGCTATACAAATCGTATATCTCTACAAGAATATCTTGTTCGAGGTTGCGGGCGCCCCGCAACAGGTCTTCTTCATTGTGAACAGACATAATCTGTTTATAAGTATGACGAAAAAAAGGGGAAAAAGATACCGTTAATTCTGGTTGTTTAAAGCAAAAAGGGCACTAGCTGATGCCCTTTTTGCCTTTAACGGTTGGGTCAAGCTAACTTACTCCTTGATCCCAATAAAGAGGGAGGGGAGGATATCTTAGATCTTGTTTCCGCATTGGGGGCAGTGTTTCCAACCATCCTGGATCGGGGAGCCACATTTCCCGCAGACTGCCGTGCTTTCCACGGCAACCGTTTTCTGGCCGCGAACCATGCGGAATAGAACTATAATACCCAAAACCATGAGAATTGCAAAGGCGAGGAAGAAAAGAAGCCCGAAGAGCATCATTCCACCACGCATGAACATGCTGCCAATAGACATAGGGTATCTTCCTCCAAAATTATCATACGCACGCGGCATGCTCATTCCCTGTGACATTTGGCTGCGCATAATACCGGAATCAGAATTGTTGAACGGTATCCGCCGGTATTCGCTGCGTGAATCGTTATTGGAAAATCTTCGGGAGTTGTTCGTATCCGTCTGATCCGTTGATAACGGTTGTCTTAGTTCTGGGCGCATTCTTCCCCACGGGGACACGTCAGATTGGTCCACGCCACCATCTATGGATTGGTTGTTCATCACCGCAGACATTCTGGCCATAGGTGTGATCCGGGTACCCGAAAAGATTCCTGCCCAGAATCCGGCGCCCGCAATAACCAGGCCAGCCAGGGTGATGAGTAGGATTTTTACAGATCGATTCATAGCTCTCCTTGATGAGGTGATGTATCGTTTCCACCTCTGATAGATACACTATAAATGGATGATGTGTAGAAATTGTGAAGGCGCTGTAAAAAGATTATTTTGTATTTAACGGGAAGAATTTCCTGAAATCACGGCGAAATCACAACTTTCCGGGGTCAAACAATTGACTGGTACCTGCATGATAAATCACCACCCGGCCAAACCCTGTTCGGAGGTTAATCCATGCGGGCAGGCGGGTGGCGTTTGAGAGCGATGGATGAGGGAAATTATCCCAGAACGACCACGACTTTATTTACGGCTTCAAGCCTATCCGCTGGAATCAGATTCCCATCCACCGGAGAATCGTTGATCGCCATGGATCTAACGCCCCGGCAAACCCCGGCAGGGTTGCGCACTTCAATGTCGACGCGTTTCCCGCGAAACATTCGTGTAGCCGAAAAACCTTTCCAGACGGAAGGAATACATGGATCGATCCGCAGGCCATCCACTTCGGGACGGATGCCCAGCAGGTAATAGACAGCGGAATAGTACGCCCACGCGGCGGCGCCTGTAAGCCAGGAGGTGCGGGTGTTCCCGGCGCGGGGTGACAGGCTGGCGTACGTGGTCTGGGCCTGCACATACGGTTCGCACTGCCGTATCTCGGCGCGGGTATTGTATGCGGCGGGCATGAAGGCGCGGTAATACTCATACGCGCGGTCACCGTTGCCCAGCATACATTCGGCCATCACACCCCATCCCTGGGTGTGATTAAAAATGCCGGCGTTCTCTTTGATCCCAGGATTAAATAGAACAGCGCGCATCACCTCGATGGATGTTTTCAGGAAGGGCGGGGCGGATAGCATCAATCCATAGGGAGTGGCCAGCCGCTCATATACCGTCTGCATGGCCTGACGGGCCTGTTCCGGGGTGGCTGCTCCACTGATGACCGACCATACCTGGGTGTTGAGGTACACCTGTCCTTCCGCGTAATCTTTGGTACCGTATGTGGTTCCGTCTTCGCCGAATGCCCAGATGAACCAGTTTCCATCCCAGCAATCCTTCTGGATATTCGCGTTCAGGGTTTCACGTTGGGCCAATGCCCAGGTGGATTCGTCCCGCATCCCCAGCACGGTTGAAATTTCGGCATAGATGGACAGGGCCATGAAAAGCTGAAAAGCGACAAATAGACTTTCGCCGTGGTAACCCAGTTTCAGGCAGTCATTCCAGTCGGCTTCCAGCCCGCAGGGCAGACCATGCTTACCGGTGCGCTCCAGGTTGAATTCCATTGCGCGGCGCAGGTGTCCCAGAACCGTGGC
>JAAYYW010000005.1 GCA_012515195.1 Leptolinea sp. | reverse complement strand
TGGTTCCCCTATCCCAAAATCTTCTCTAGGTCTCGTTTTGCCGTCGGCAAATTGGCATTCTGCGCTAACAAACCATGGAGTTGTTCGGCACATTTTGCCAAGTTTTCCGGTGATGGGTCATGCTCAATATCCATGGTTAATCTTCCCAGTAGCATTTTTAATGCCAGGAAATCAAAATCATAACTTTTCTTCATTAACAATAAATCTTTCCAAATCTCATCAGTAGCTGGAGGTATTGTCATATTCCCCTTCCTGAGGCATTTCTTTATTTTGACTCTTTGCTACCTTACATTATAACCATTTTGAAGCCAATATTATAAATTTTTATAAAAAATTAACTAATTCAGGTATAATTGATATTATTTATCGTTATTAGAACAATTTACTTAATATTACAATTTCAACGGAACAACGGTGTCAGCCTATGGAGGAAATTGAATGATACACACTAATCATCATCCGAGAAAAGTAGCCATTGTGGGAACGGGAAATGTAGGCGCAACTTTCGCCTATTCACTCTTAATGAGTGGTTTGGCTTCCGAGATTGTCTTAATTGATGCCAACGCCAGCAAAGCCGAAGGGGAAGCCATGGATCTCAACCATGCCGTGCCAATGCATTCTCCGACCCGGATTTGGGCAGGAACGTACGAAGATTGCGCCGGTGCGGCTATTACCGTCATCACCGCGGGCAGCGCCCAACGTCCAGGGGAGACACGATTGGATTTGATTCAACGTAATGCGGCAATATTTCGGACCATCGTTGAAAGTATTGTCAAACATAACCCTAATGGAATTATCCTGGTCGCCACAAACCCCGTTGATGTTTTAACCTATGCCTCTTGGAAATTTTCCGGTTTACCTGCCAATCGGGTAATCGGCTCTGGTACCATTCTTGATACAGCCAGATTCCGCTACCTGCTCAGTCAGACATTCGACGTGGATCCTCGCAGTGTCCATGGGTATATCATTGGCGAGCATGGCGACAGTGAAGTGCCAGTCTGGTCATTGGCGAATATCGCTGGAATGCGCCTGCCTGAGTATTGTGAAGCTAATAATATGGGCTGCAGACAGGAACGTCTGGACGAGATATTCACGCAAACCCGCGATGCGGCTTACGAGATTATTTCACGTAAAGGAGCCACGTATTACGCCATTGCCTCCGGGCTGATGCGTATTGTCGAAGCGATCCTGCGGGACCAGGCCACGGTTTTATCTGTGTCAACATATATCGACAATTACTACGGGATCAATGATGTATACCTTAGTCTGCCAAGTGTCATCGATGTCGGTGGGGTGGAACGAACAATCCGACTGGATTTGAGCGGGGATGAAATAGACGGATTAAGAAAATCAGCTACCGTATTGAAAGATACGATCGATTCCATAAAATTTGACTGATGAAATAAACGGTTCCGGAAAAAATCCGGAACCGTTTATTTTTTGTCAATAATTTTAGCCAGAAGGCCTGTCTCAGTCATACCGGTAATTATTACAGGGCTAATCACATTAACAAGTTTAACCGGAGAGATTGCAGATACCCGGATAAAACCTTCATTGAAGCCTTCCAACCGGTAGCCGTTGGTATCCAGTTTTACAGTTTCCCATAATACCTGACCCGTTTCACCCAGTAGCTTCTGTCGAAAGTGCTGACTGGTTTGTGCCAATTCATCACGCATTTTTGCCGCCCGATATTTTCGTTCCTTTGATAACACCTGATCAGGTAAATCGGCTGCCGCCGTACCATTACGGCTCGAATATGGAAAAACATGTCCACTGGAAAAGCTGGCAGTGCGCACAAATTCAAGGCTTTCTGCAAATTCTTCCTGAGTTTCACCCGGAAAACCGGTGATGACATCTGTTGAGATGGAAAAAAGGGGATCTACCAAGCGCGCGGTTTGTAGAATTTGGGAAAACTCGGTTGGTGCAGTCCGCCGCCCCATTCTTTTTATGGTTTCTGCACATCCAGATTGTATGGCGATATGTAAATGTCGACAGATCCGCCTGTCTTCAAACAGACCAAAGAAACCGGGATCAATATCCCAGGGTTCGATTGATGATAAACGTATGCGTGGAATATCTGTTTCTTTTAGAATTATCTTTATCAAGTCCCGCAGGGAGGACGCCGGTGAAAAATGCCGTCCCCATGATCCCAACTGTACACCGCTTAATACAATCTCTTTCACTCCTCCGGCAATTGCTGAATGGATATCCGCCAGGATTCGATCCACCGGTTCACTGCGTGACTTACCCCGGGCCAGACGAGTGACACAAAACGTGCAAAAAGCGTCGCAACCATCTTGAACCTTGATAAATGCCCTGGTCCGATGACGAGTTCCCGGAAGGCTTACCCGTCCAGGAGATGCAGGACCTCCCGCTGTTTTGTTTGATCCAAGAATACCCGCCGGTATGCCTTCTTTTTCACCATTGAGGACAATCTTGATATTCTCGATCAGTTTTTCTGCTTCTTTCGGTTCAAGGGTAACCCAGCAACCAGTTGCCACGATCGATGCATTGGGTGCAAGCCGGGATGCCTGTCGAATCTTCTGACGCGAGTCAGAGGCAGCTTTGGCGGTTACTGAACATGTATTGATGATTATCAGATCTGCCTCCGCCGGATTTCCGGTGATTTCATGGCTTGCAGAACGAAATTCATGGGCCATTCTCTCTATTTCACTTTGATTCAGGCGGCAGCCTATCGTATCAAAAAAGACTTTCATTCCTACCTTTATAAATTATCCATCATACCAATCGGTAAAAATTTTAGCATAATCCAATCCACCGAGGGCACTCAGGGGGTCAGATAAAAATACTGTTTCAATAGACGTGCGGCCATCTTTCCTTCGTAAGAGTTAGCTGATAGTTCTATTGTTCTCAACAGAGCCTCTCTGGCACGTGAGGGGTCAGTCCCGGCAAGTTCTATTTGACCCAAATGCAGCCAGACCGGCGCGTATGTAGCATCAATTTCCTGCGCCAAATGATATTGCTCCAGTGCTTTATCCGTTTTCCCCAGAGCGAAATAGACCTGCCCTAAAACATCCTGCGGTTTTGCTGCGTCTGATTTCAAACGAACTGCCTTTTCTGCTGCAGGCAGGGCAATATCTTCCAGACGATATTCATATTGCAGGCAGATGAGTGCAAGTGATAAAAGTGTGTCAGCGTTTTCAGGATCTGACTGGATAATCCGTTCAAAGGTTTGAATAGCTTCCTCCAACCGGCCAGCTTCCGCCTGGGTTCGAGCCAGTTCCAAGAGCCAAACCGGCTCGCCAGACCTTTCTGAACCCGCACTTTCAAAAAGTGCGATCGCCCGGGGGTAATCTTTCTGACGCCGGTAATACAGTCCGGCTGCCAGCCTGACCCAGGGAGATTCTGGTGCAATAGCCAATGCTTTCTCGACTTGTTCCCGGCCGTCTTTACCCTGTTGCTGCCGGGATTCTGCCAGCAAAGCCCAGGCATCTGCAAAATCAGGCGTTGTCGCCACAACCTGTTGAAAAGAAAACTCTGCCAGATCCCACAAACCCACTGTCGCAAATACCCGTCCCACCTCCAGCGAACGAGTGGCTTCTTCCTTTTTCTCAAGGGCGGCTTTTATTCCAGACTGCCATTCAGACATCCATTGCGGCCTGGAAGGATACGCCACAGACATGGCATAACCTTTGTCGGTGTTTATGACGGTTGTTAAAAGTATCGTATCTATTTCCACCTGCCCAACCTTGGATGGAAGCAGTATGGCCAGCTCGTTCAAACAATCAACGGCTTTCTTATACTTTTGTGTTTTCCGGTAATAATCAGCGAGCTCTTCGACGATATCTGCGCGGATTACATCGGTATCCGTAAGCCGATATGCTTCCAGAAGAGAAGTTTCCATCTGGTCAAATTGTGCTGTTTGTTCGTAAGCATTTGCCAACAACCGCCAACCCTTTGCATCCAAAATTCCGGCTTCTCTCCGCGGTTCTAGAAGCCGGAAAACCTCCTCAGAATTCTCCCGTGCGAGATGTTGCGCTGCAAGTGAATTCCAATCCAATTTGCGCCATGGTTCCAACAACTCTATTCGATTGAATAAGCCTTCAGCTTTATCTGTCTGGAGTGTAGTAAGCGCCTTCTCCGCATCCTTCATCCACATTGTGACTTCATGATCCCTGTAGAAAAACCAACCGAGGACAACGGTAACAAGAAGCAACAAAAGCCGTAGCAGTAAATTCAGAAAGTCATTTTTCACACCTCAATTATAAGAGACACAGGACACCCATGTTTTCTTGACACTCATTTACCGCTGTGATAGAGTAAAGCGAATTTCAACAGACAATATAAATCAAAAACCGGACCCTCAGTGAAAACAACCATAGTCATCCCTACTTTTAACGAAGCGATCAACCTGCCCATTCTGGTGGAAAAACTTTTCGAGCTTCCCCTCGATGATTTCTCCATTCTTGTCGTTGACGATAACAGCCCGGACGGAACCGGAAATATCGCCGAAGAATTGGGAACAAAATACAACGGTCGGGTTTCCGTTTTGCATCGGGAAGGCAAATTGGGATTGGGGACCGCGTATATTCAGGGTTTCCAACTCGCCATGGAGCGGGGAGCGGAAGCGGTAGGACAAATGGATGCTGATTTTTCGCATCCACCGGAAAAGATCGTCGAACTGGTGAAAACGCTTGAAACGTGTGATATGGCTCTGGGTTCCCGTTATGTGCCAGGCGGTAAATTGGATGAGCGCTGGCCGTTTTGGCGAAAAGCGCTTTCCGGTTGGGGTAATTTTTACGCTCGGACTATTTTAGGGTTAAAACTACGCGATGTTACCGGAGGATTCCGGCTCTGGAAAAGCCATACTCTTAAATCAATGCCATTGGACCGCATCCGGTCGAATGGGTACATCTTTCAAGTGGAAATGGCCTATGTGGCCAACAAACTTGGTTTTCAGTTCAAAGAAATCCCTATCTATTTCGCCGACCGCCGATGGGGACAATCCAAGATGTCTTTTCGTATTCAACTGGAAGCAGCTATTCGCGTCTGGCAACTTCCAGGTATGTACAGAGATCTGTAATCAATCTGTTATCAAAGTTTACAAACCTCCCCATGGGAGGTTCTTTTATTAAATTGACATCCAATTCGCCAGGCGCTAGAATGATTTCAAAATGAGTGGAAAGAAGGTGTTCCCGTGAAAATGGAACTGACATCCGAACAGATCGCTAAATATATTGACCATACCCTGCTCAAGCAAGAGGCATCTGCTCTCCAGATAAAAAAACTATGCGAAGAAGCAATCCAATACAAATTTGCCTCTGTTTGTGTTAATCCAGCCAATGTTGGCATATGTGCCAGACTCTTAAAAGGATCAGGTGTCAAAGTATGCAGCGTTATAGGATTTCCGCTGGGCGCCACGCTTTCCACGGTAAAGGCATATGAGACTGAGAAAGTGATCGCCGACGGTGCGGAAGAGGTTGATATGGTGCTAAATGTCGGGGCGCTAAAATCAGGTGACGATAAATTGGTTAAGGATGACGTTTCTGCGGTGGTTAAAACCGCTCATTCCCAAAAAGCCCTGGTCAAAGTGATCATAGAGACGTGCCTTCTTACAGATGAAGAAAAAGTAAAAGCCTGCCTGATATGCAAAGAAGCCGGGGCGGATTTTGTTAAAACATCCACCGGTTTTAATAGCGGCGGTGCGACCCTGCCCGATGTAACCCTGATGCGAAAGACGGTTGGCCCCAAAATGGGTGTCAAAGCCGCTGGCGGTGTTCGAACCCGGGAAGATGTTCTTGCCATGATTGAAGCTGGTGCAACACGGATCGGCACCAGCGGAGGAATAAAGATATTGGAAGGCGCTGAAATCAAGAGCGGTTATTAAAATATTTTCAGGCATATCACAAAAAGGACGAACCATTGGGATGATCCGTCCTTTTTGTCAAAATAGATTTATCGCCGGGGACGCAAAATAACCCGGATGGGTGTTCCAATAAAATGATATTCCTTGCGGATGCAGTTTTCCAAATAACGGATGTAGGTAAAGTGGGCTAATGTTGGATCGTTCACATAGATCAGGAATGTAGGTGGATCACTTCGAACCTGCGTTCCGTAGTACATGCGAAGTGAACGTCCCCGATGAGCCGGAGAAGCATGAGCATCCTGTGCATTCTGGATAATGCGATTTAATTGTGACGTTGTTAGGCGGGCAAGGCGCTCTTCCTGTACCCGTACAACCAGCGGCAAGACCTGTTCCACCCGTTGACCAGATTTGGCAGAGATAAAAAGAATGGGAACATAGTCCACAAATTTCAGTTCATCCCGGATCTTCTCGGTATATTGCGCCATGGTATAGGTGTCTTTTTCAATCGCATCCCATTTGTTTACCACTACCACACAGCTTTTCCAGGCTTCTATTATGTATCCGGCAATGTGAGCGTCTTGGGCGCTGATCCCCTCGGTGGCATCCAGGACAAGGATGGCAACATCAGACCGTTCGATGGAACGCATTGACCGGATGACACTATACTTTTCAACACCAGGCTCCACTTTCCCCCGCTTGCGGATCCCAGCTGTGTCGATCATGGTGATCTTAATCCCGTCAAAATCGATGGCTGTATCAGTCGCGTCCCTGGTTGTACCGGCAATCGGGCTAACAATAGCCCGTTCTTCACCCGCCAACCGGTTCAACAAACTGGATTTCCCCACGTTCGGTTTGCCAACTATGGCAACCTTGATTGAATCATCTTCTTCCTCTTCAACTGTTTCAGGTAACTCAGCCACAAGAGCGTCCAGCAGATCACCAGTTCCCGTTCCATGCAACGCGGACAATGGGTACGGCTCACCTAACCCAAGCTCATGAAAGTCAACGGCATTTGATCGCAGTCCAGCGGAATCCGCCTTATTCACCACGAGAAGAATAGGTGGAGTTGAAACTCCATCCACAACTTTCTGGTTTCTTCGCAACATTTCTGACACTTCAATGTCGGCTGGTGTTACGCCGGAAATGGCATCTGTTATAAAGAGAATTACATCAGCTTCCTGCACGGCCATTTCCGCTTGAAGACGGATTTGACGGATGTAATCCGCCGAGCCGATGGATAGTGGATCCTTCCTTGAACTGGAAGGATCAATTCCACCGGTATCAATAATGTCGAATGTAACCCCATTCCAGGTGGATTCACCAAACAATCTATCGCGTGTCGTTCCGGGAATGTCATCCACAATGGCGCGCGGTTCACCGGAGAAGCGATTAAAAAGTGTACTTTTGCCCACATTGGGGCGCCCAACCAGGGCTACTACAGGTTTTGTCATGCCGGACCTTTTCTTTTGATTCGTAAGGTCTGATATTTTACCCGCTATTTTCTGATAGTATGATCTCAACCGTCCCGGGAATAATGGATTGCAGCTTTAATTCAGAGATTTTTACTTCAATTTCAGGTGTACGCTGATACGTTCCCGCTGGATCATCCGTCATATCTATGTAGACCCGGACATCGCTTGCTCTCAAATTGTCAAGCAACGGTATGGGTCCAGAGATAATAACATCAACCAGGGCAGGTGAAACTTTCGCTTTTAACCCCTGGGTAGTCCCAATAACTTCAACATGCATTCCATTCAGGGTAACACTGCTTTCAATCGTGGAAACACCAACTTGAACATTGACTGTCTGGTCTCCAACAATTGATACTCCGGCCGGCAAATTCAGGGAAACCCGAATATCTTTGTCATCCTTCAGCCCGGCCAGATTTATTGGGGCCGTCTGGACATATCCTGGAAGACTGTCAACGATTTTTGGATCAGCTGAGAAAACAGTCACCGAAGGTGGATAGGCTGAAATGTTTGTCAACCGGTAGCCATTCGCCAGAATTCCTGTCGTATCCACTTTAACAACTACGTTACGGTATCCACCCCGTTGGACGATTTTTTGTTTGATCTGAACTCGGTCTGGATTTAGATTCACACCGCTTACAGGCAATTCATTGCTATCAATCGCTTGCAATACCACCGTTTGTTCGATATCTTCCTGCGCCTGTGATTGATCCAGAACCGCGCGGATTTCCGAAACCCTCTTTACCGCGGATTCCGGTCCGGTGATCGTTGTCTCAACTTTGCTCAGCTCGGCAGGGTCTGCCCGAAAGCCAACAGCCGGTTCACCACGCACATCCACTGTTATTGGTATTGTGCGGTTTGACAGAGATTCCAGCATAACCTCAACATTAGACGGAGAGTAACTGACTATTTCCACCGGCCGTTGGACTATCTGAACCTGAACAGGAATAGTGTGCGGCCCAGCTGATAGTCCAGAAAGGTCAACAATTGCCCGGATCGATGTCCTATCGGTCAAAAGATTGGTCCATATAGATTTTGGAGCACGGAGATTGATCGTCAAAGTCTTGGCTGGCTCATTGGTAAGAATAAACGTAGGATCCTGTCCAATAACCTCAATTGTCACCGGGTAGGGGTACGACCGTACCTCCGCTGGATCTTCAGCCGTAATCGCCAGGATCCAGACAGCGACAGACAGTGTCAGTGCCAGCAGAAATGTTGGTATATACCGTGTGAGCTTGGATAACATATCGAAGATCAATCCTCTGGCTGGCGAATGGATGGGATCCGGAGAAAGCGTTTGAGCCACCCGGTTGTTTGTTGTGCAGAATCTTCCGGTCGGTAAAATGCGAGAAGGATGTTTTCCAACCTTTCACTATCCAGTCTGCGAATCATACGCCCACCATGAGCAATGGAGATGGAGCCGGTCTCTTCAGAAACAACAACCGCCACGGCGTCACTGGCTTCTGAAATACCCAGCGCAGCACGATGACGCAGCCCCATCTGACGGTCAGGAGTACGGTTGAGAATACCGGAGGCTGAGAGAGGCATAACACAGGCGGCTGATACAAGCAGGTTGTCAGAAATGATAACCGCGCCGTCATGTAGTGGCGTATTGGGATAAAAGATTTGCATCAACATTTCAGCAGAAACTCTTGAGTTTAGGATCACTCCAGTTTGCACAAAATCACGAAGCGAATCACCCCGTTGCAAAATGATCAATGCGCCATGTTGGCGGGCGGATAACCGCGCACAGGCAGTTGCGACAGCTTTGACCGTTTGTTGCAATGATCCATCGCTTGTTGGAACCTGTCGCGATAGCAAACGAATGCCGCCTGCCCTTCCCAGCTTTTCCAATCCACGCCTGATCTCCGGTGCAAATATTACAGGAATGGCCAGCAATAAAGCCGGCAGTGCGTTCTTGATCAACCAGGAAAAAGCCGGCAGGTTAATCAGACTGGTCATCAAGCTGATGACGATGATCAACAGGAAAACACCACGCAGAAGGGTTACTGCCTGAGTATCTCGGACAACCAGTAAGATCGCGAAAAATATCAACGTGACCAATGTCAGGTCTATAACGCTTAACCAGGTAAGTCGTTGGAATAAAAACAGAACTTGACTGAGAAACTCAGACACTGGTTTTGTCCTGAATAGCTATGCGAAAAGAGTCTGGGACAACCGTTGACCAGGCATGCTTCACCTGTAAAAGAAGATCCTCCAGTGTGGCGTTATTTTGAATGATGATGTCTGCTGCTTTCAATTTTTCTTCCTGAGGAGGCTGAGCCTGTATTCTCATTCGGGCATCGTCTTCGCTCATTTCACGGAAAAGGGTTAATCTGGCCAGGCGGACCTCCAACGGTGAGTTTGTGACCCACAGGGAATCACATTGATCGGAGATACCTGACTCAATTAGTTTGATCGCCTCGATCACAACAACCGGAATGTCCGTTTCATCAATGAGGCGGGTAACCTCTTCCTTAACCAGTGGATGGATGATGGCTTCCAGTTCGGCAAGTTTATCCGGCTGATTAAACACCACCTTTGCCAGAGCTGAGCGGTCCAATCGTGCCTCTTCGTCAATAAATTCCCGTCCAAATTTTTCCAGAACTTTCCGATAACCCGGACTGTCCGGTTCCATAAATTGTCGGGAAATAAGGTCCGCATCGATACCCAGAGCACCAAGGCACTGAAGTATCTTACGTACTTCACTTTTACCTGTTCCGATGTTACCCGTCAGGCCTATAACAAATTTATTCTTTCGTTTACCCATATTTGATCCGTTGCAGGAAAAAGACCAGCCCGCAAATATTTTTGTTTACATAGATTCTATCTTTGGAAATAATGAAAGTCAAACCAATTATGACCATCAACAATGCAAGATTCTTACACCCATCAGACTGGTAAAATACTTGCATTTACACTCCCCGGCAATTATTAACACTTGAGGAAACTAGCATGGAACAAATGAAGAAAAATCTTTCCTCCTTACCGTTATCGCAATTACTAATTCTCTCTTCCATCTTTCTCGGATTGGTCGTCTTGTTAAGTTATACACTTCCAACTGCACCTGATTGGCATAACCACTTCCGTCCTGCCACTCAGGCACTGATACAGGGAAAGAATCCTTTTGATAATAAGCTCTATTTAAACGCTCCTTGGACATTGATCCCGATGATTCCACTATTGCTTGTTTCAGAGCAAGTCGGCCGCGCCATTCTGGCTATCATGGCGCTGGCATCATTAGCTTTTGTGGGATATCGACTGGGAGCAAAACCGCTGGCGATTATTTTCATATTACTATCTCCTCCCGTTTTCCAGTTGATGCTTGATGGAAACATAGACTGGTTGATGGCCCTTGGATTTGTTCTTCCACCGCATATTGGATTGATATTCCTGGCCATTAAACCCCAAACCGGATTCGTGGTTGCCCTTCTCTGGTTCTATCAAGCCTGGAAAAAGAATGGATGGCGCGAAGTGGTACGAATATCCACACCTGTGACCATTTTGTTCTTGATATCATTTTTGCTTTATGGCTTATGGCCACTCAATTTTTCCATTGTGAATGAATGGAAAGGCAACGCCAGTCTCTGGCCTTCCTCAATCCCGGTAGGTCTTGCTCTTCTGGCAACTGCTTTACGCAGGGAGAAGATCGAATATGCCATGGCCGCTTCTCCCTGTCTATCGCCTTACGTGTTGCTCCACTCCTGGATCGGTCCCCTTCTGGCCATCAGTGCATCAACCATTGAGACAATCTGCGCAGTGATCGGTTTATGGATACTCGTTCTTATCCGGGCTCCGGTTTAGAGTGTTGCCAGCCAATCTCTGGCTTCAATCTCCGTCTTAAACTGTTTAATCTCGTGTAATGTAACAAATCGCAGTGTATTGAAAATCGCCTTTTTCATCCCATCAATGCCCACAACAGCAGAGCCTTTTATGAAGGGAATATTCGATACTACATAATCTTTTATATAAGGAAAAACATCCTTGTTGTAAACCGTGTTTTCCACATTTGTCAACAATAAAACAGAACTCTTTGGTTGTTGCTTCACCAGCGGAATCGCTTGCTTCAATAGCCTGACTGAATCTGCGGGTTCACAATGAGAAATATCAACAACTGTCAAATCTATCCCATTGTGTTCGACAATCCCTACAAAAGCCATAATGCCCTCCTGGCATGACCTTGACATCCGTGTCTTTTTTTTCATTATAATCAACTTTTTTTCGTAACTACTTTATAAAATTGTTAAGCCACTCTCGAGTATTAATTTAATCCAAAAATTACTAAATCTCCTGAAAAGGTAGCAACTAAACTGTTGCCAAAACAGGCTTGTTTTCCGCAATAACCCTCAAAACAGGTAGCGCTTAAAAATGGAGTCGTTTAACCGGGGGATCCTTTAAACAAATTGCTACGTTTTTTGCCTTAAAAGCTTCTGTCACATTATTCTGAAACAGAATGATATTATGGAAGAAGTTTGACCGGTTAGGAATTAGTGATAAATGTTATGAGCAATCTCATGCAATTTGTCTCAATTAAGGTAGAATTGGATACAATTGTTTAAATAAATCCGAATCCCAAAGGGGTGGGATTAATGACATCAAAAGTAGTTATCGATGTATCAAGCACAAAAGGCAAAAAACGCGTCTTTTCGTTTGAAGATCACGACACGTTCATGGTCGGCCGGATGGACGACTGCCATGTCTGCATTGAAAGTGACAGTTACCTTTCCAGACATCATTTCATTCTGGAAGTGAATCCACCCAATGCCCGACTGCAAGACCTGGGAAGTCTCAACGGAACGTATATAAATGAGAAAAAGGTAGGGGGACGTGATGTCAACGAAACCCCGGAAGAAGCTCTCGCCCGGCACAAATTTCCCTGGGTTGATCTGAAAAATGGCGATGTGATTACAACCGGCGATACACGTTTCAATATGATCATCGAATCGCCGAATACAGTAATCGGACCAGTCAGGTGCCAAAAATGCGGCCGCGACGTTTCGAATGAAGCCGGCGCCATGCGCGGGGGAACCTATGTATGTGAATCATGTCAAAAGTTCGCGACTGCGAGTCCATTTGAGCTCTTGCAGCAATTCCTGGAAGACAGCCACATCGGTCGTCCGACCTACAGAAAAAACGCGACATCAACCCTGAAATATGGATTCCACCAGGAATCACTAACCCAATTTTCAGATTGGGATATTGTCAAAGTGCTTGGCGCAGGTTTATTTGGTGCTACTTACCTCTTACAGAATCGCTCATCCAAAAAAACCGCTGCATTGAAGCTCATGTTGCCAAAAATTGCTGCAAGTGATGAACTTAAAGATCATTTCCTTCAAGAAACAACGGCGATACAGAAGATCAAACACCCGAACATGATGGACTTCATCGAATCTGGATACCGGAATGGCATCTTTTATTTTTTGATGGAATATTGCAACGTAGGGAATCTGGAATCGCTCCGGCATGGAGGGACAGTCAAACCCTCCGACCTGATACTTTCCATGCTTCAGGCATTGGAACCACTCACTCTGGCACATTCGAATGGTTTTGTCCACCGCAATTTAAAACCTCAAAATATCCTTTTACATACAGCTGACAACAAGATATATGTCAAGATCTCCGACTTCGGTCTTTCGCGAAGTTTTAGTTTAAATGGCTTGAGCGGAATGACTATTACGGGAGAAACTACCGGTTCTTATCCGTATATGCCCAGGGAATTATTGGTGGATTTTAAATATTCACGGCCTGAATCCGATATCTGGTCAGTTGGCGCGACTATGTACAACTTGCTCACCGGCGAATTCCCACGAAATTTCAGTCATTCACGTGACCCATTGGACGTCATTTTGCATGGTGATATTATCCCTATACGCAGTCGGGATTCGTCTATCCCAAAAGACCTCGCCGAGATCATTGATCGAGCTGTTCGGAACAATCCCGCCGACCGATATAAACATGCCGGCGAGATGCTTTCTGCTCTACAAAGGGTTTATAAAAGCAATCAGGGATAAAAAACCTTATTGTCATTCGTGGTTCTTATTTCAATCCAGATCGCTTGTTTTCGATCCTCCGGTATTTATTGGTAATCGGAGTGTGTATTGTTACAATAGCACAACCAAGGCTGATCCTTTTTCGATAGGCACACTGACATGCAACTTGAATAACGGGAATCTCATCCCGGTTATGAATTCCACGCTAAGGGGAAAAAAATCTTTACATCATCCAAAAAGAGCCTGTCTTTTTTATTCTGATTCCAAACTTGATCAATAAACCGGTTACTGCTTGACACACTATAGCCTCTCAGGTAGAATAGGCACACTTGCCGAGATAGCTCAGTTGGTAGAGCACACGACTGAAAATTGTGGTGTCCTGGGTCCGATTCCCAGTCTCGGCACCAGACACCCGGGTCAAACCGGGTGTTTTTGTTACTTACGCACATGATACAATGCGATTAATGCTTGAGAAACACGGTTTTACAATTTCACTGGCCAGTATTTTTCTGGGAATCGGGATTGTAGGTGTCTGGCTCCTTATGGATGACCCGATGGCTGGAAAGACGGCTAATGCTATTATGGTCCGATCTACCGGAGGATTTCCCATAGTTTATTCCGCTGACCTAAAACCAGGGAATATCCTGCTCAAGGCAGGAATCCGGCTGTTCCCTTCTGATAGGATATTCATTGACGGGCAGCAATACGAACCCGGACAGTCAATAATGCCATCCGACGCACGGACTATCCAGCTAATCCCCGCTTCACGCGTTACTATTGCACAGGGAAATAGAACAATGACCATTGCCAGTTCCGCTCCCACATTGGGGCAGGCACTGTGGGAGGCAGGATACCGATTTTCTTCAACAGACCGGATAACTCCCCCGCTGGATACACCTCTGGGTGGTGACATTCAGGTTTCTATAGGTTCATCCCGATTTATCACTGTTGAAGATGGTGAGAAATCATTCCAGATATTCACATCCGCAGAGACGGTGGATCAGGCGTTGGCAGAAGCAGGCTTTGCAATAACTGCGTTGGACACAACAGAACCTGCAGGTGATCAACCTCTGCCTTCTGGCCAACCAATCCGCGTTTTCCGAAATGTTGAATTCATGGAATTTCAGGAAAAAATCCTGACATTTGAAAAGGAACAAATTTATAAGGAAGAATTGGACCAGGGGGAAAATGAGATCATTCAAGAAGGAGAAAATGGTCTCGAAATATCCCGTGAACGTGTATTTCTAACCAATGGAGAAGAGACAGACCGCCGAGCACAAGGGTCGCGTATATTGAAAGAGCCGGTAAAGCAGATTGCCAATGTTGGAACAAAACCGGTTGAACGTTCTGTGGATATTGGTTCGCAATCATTGGATTACTATCGCATTGAAGACGTATATGTCACATCCTATTCACCCTGCCGCCAGGGGTATGATCATTGCAGCACGGGAACGGCCAGTGGCACTCCACTGGCGAAAGGTGTTATCGCTGTAACACCTTCCTGGTACCGGATTTTCGCTGGGACTCAAATCTATATTCCAGGGTATGGAATAGGTACAGTGGCCGATACAGGCGGCGGAATCCCGGGTAAATACTGGATTGACCTCGGATATGGGGAGGAAGATTTCATCAACTGGCATCAAACGGTTACTGTATATTTTCTCAACCCGGCGCCCCCAAATGTTCCCGAGGTTCTTCCTTGAGCACCCCAGAACCTGATTTTTACGCATTAATGCGGAAATACAACATCAAACCGCGCAAATCGCTCGGACAGAATTTCTTACTTGATCCTGCAATCCTTGACCAGATCATTCAGGCGGCTGGAGTTACGAAAGATGCAGACATATTGGAAATAGGAGCCGGCCTTGGCAGCCTGACCCGGTTTCTAGCGAATTCCGCCCGTCATGTGACCACTATTGAACTGGACAAAAATCTGATACCGGTACTGCAAGAAGTCTTGGGGATTTATTCCAATGTCAACTTGATCCAGGGAGACATTCTGGAAATTCCTGTTGAATCGTTGGGGCTCAATCCAGATTATTTTGTTGTGGCCAACATTCCATACTATATTACGTCGGCTGTGATCCGGCATTTGCTGGAATCACCGGAGAAACCATCGCGCTTATTGCTGACCGTTCAACGTGAAGTCGCCCAACGCATCTGTGCCGCTCCAGGAGATATGAGCCTTCTGGCATTAAGTGTCCAGGTTTATGGGAAACCTACCATAACTGGCCGGCTTCCTGCTGGCGCTTTTTATCCACCACCCGCCGTGGATTCAGCCTGCGTCCGCGTGGACATCCACCCTGAGCCGCTGATCGCTTGCGAAAATTTGAAACTTTTTTTCCGTGTAATCAAGGCTGGATTCAGCCAGAAACGAAAAACCCTGCGCAATTCATTATCCGCTGGATTAGCTCTACGAGCTGAAAAAACTGCGGTACTATTGCATGAAGCCGAAATTGATCCCATGCGCAGAGCTGAAACGTTGTCCATAAATGAGTGGAATATGCTGGTTCAAGTTATGCATCATGAAATTAAAACTAAAAAAGAGACTGGCTCTTGATCTAAAAATGAGCAGGTTGGAATAAGAAAACGCACCAAATGGAAAATTTTTCACCCGCACCAGAATCATCGATTGACAATATCCCGGAAGCCGGGGAAATTACAGAACCAATAGAAATAACGGTTAGTTTTTGGAAAAAACCCGTTGTGTCCTTTTTGCTGGAATTGATCCAGACCCTAATTCTGGCTGCCATTCTATATTTCATGATCGATTTTGTTATCGCCAGGGTTCGTGTTGAGAATATCAGCATGAAACCAACCCTACAGCCTGGTGAGTTCTTGCTCGTCAACAAAATGGCGTACAAACTCGGTGAGATGAAGAGAGGCGATATTGTCATCTTTCATCACACTGCCGAGGAAGATTACATAAAACGCCTGATCGGTTTACCGGGTGATCTGGTAGAAATCCGTAACAAGGTAGTAAAAGTAAATGAAAAGGTTTTGGATGAACCATATATAGCTGCTTTGCCCAGTTATAACGGCAAATGGGTCGTGCCTGAAGGATCTATCTTTGTTTTGGGCGATAACCGTAACCAATCATCTGATTCTCATTCCTGGGGATTTGTGCCGCGCGAAAAAGTTATTGGCAAAGCCCTTGCCATTTACTGGCCAATTGAGAATGCCCAGGTGTTGACCCACCCTGACATAGTCAAGGCGTCAAACAATAATTGATCCAGGTTAATATATACAGGTTTTCCACAATTAACCGATCTATAATTAAGAAAAGGTAAAATAATTACTGTGAGACGAGGATTCATTATTCCCTTACGCAATTCAGAAAGAACATCAGGCCACAAAGGATTTGCGCGCCGTGGTGTTTTGGCATTTCAAATCGAAAAGCAGGAACAAAACAACCATCCGGTTCATTTTAAAAACGAATTATTTACATATTTGGCTTCGCACGAAGAAGAGCGTCCCGTGATATCCCAATTCAAAAAGGCAGGCAAGCATGGTTGAGGAGTTGATCACCCGTGGTGTGCCCTGCTCAGAGTGCCAGGCAGGTATTATGCATTACCATAAGGTCACCTATCTGACCTGGTTGAATGAAGATCTGATAACAGTACCAGATTTTCCTGCGTGGGTCTGTGATGTTTGCGGCCGCCGCGAATATGACGGCCAGGCCATTTTTCAGTTGAATCTATTGCTAAACCCGACAGCCGGTAAACCCACTCCAGCTGTTCGAAAACACAGAGTATCTAAAAAGAAACCACAGCAGAAACGTCCACGGCCCAGCCGTCCTGAATGATCTATGGCTGCCATGACGGGAATGTTCCGGATGCCGTAAGAGGGCTAACCCCAGTTTGCACCAATCCGGCAGAGGTCATAATATAGATGCGGGGAGTACCATCACGCTCAGATGTAAAGGCGATCCATTTCCCATCTGACGACCATGCCGGGTCATAATCCTTACCGCCTGTAGTTATCAGGGAAAAGGATGCACCACGGGCAGCAAAGTCCGCTACGCCGATCCTGCGATCCTGTCCCTTTGAGCGGGTATAAGCCAGCAATAGACCATCCGGTGAAAAAGCCGGATCACTTACCCGACCCAACCGACCGAAAACCTCGGCTACATCATATGGCTGGGGGGTCTGGTAATTGGAAGTCGAATATCGCTGGTAAAAATAATCATTGCCTCTAGCCGTGATCACATAAAGCAGCAATTGCTTATCCGTAGACCAAATTCCCTGAGATTCCTCATAGGCTGTACTGATGCGGATTTGATCACTGCCATCAGGATTCATCGTAAACAGTTGTCTTATGCCATCATCACGCCCATTATTTGTAAAACTGATCTGCATTCCATCCGGTGACCAGGAAGCAAACATATCATCCCCCTTACGTCGAGTCAGGTTAATCGCACTGCCGCCAAATATCGGAATCCGCCAGATATCCAATCCATCTTTCTCCAAACCGCTCTCAGCTGGAGCAGAATACAGTAGAAAATCACCATCCGGTGACCAGGTGGGATGTGTCTTGTTTCCTCCTCCGGTTGTTAACTGGCGGGTTGACACTGGCTCGGGATTACCATCTTTATCCAAACCCAACCGCATCAGCCAGATCTGAAACGTTTTGCCATCAGCCTGATTACTAGAATAAGCCAACCAACGGCCTTCACTAATCAAAGAACGGGTCGGTACAGGTACTGGCGTTTGGGAGGCCGCAAATACAGTTGATACAACATTTCCACCTTCGAGTGTGTTTTCGGGGGCGGCAGTAAATCCCTGTTGCGCTTGCGCTAGCTCTGTTCCAGTCTGGGTTGAAACCGAAGCCGGAACAAAAGCGGCCAATCGATACAGAAACAAAGCTGAAATACTGAGGACGGTCAGAATCAAAGCACCAATGATAACCAGAGTAAGCAAAAACAAAGCCGGTCTTGTTTCGCGACGCTCTTTCATTTGAGGTTCATCCAAGCGGAATGTAGGATCACGAATCGCATGGATGAAACCTTTGACCGATTTGAACCGTCCAGCAGGGGTTATGGACATCGCCTGTAACAATGCGTCTGATACATTTTCTGGTATTGCGGGGTTCAACTCCCGCGCAGGGACAACCATTTCTCCACTCAACACTCTTTTTATGCTTTCAACCGGCCTGCTCCCGGTGAGCATGGTATACAGAGTGGCAGAGAACGCGTATTGATCAGAATGAGGACCAGTCCTACCACCTCCAGTCTGTTCTGGAGGGGCAAACCCAGGGGTATAACCCATAGCCCCAGCTGCAGTCAACTGGGAGGATTCCGCAGCTTTTGCAATTCCAAAATCCACTAGTGAGACTGAACCATCATCACGCAATTTGATGTTCGCCGGTTTAATGTCCCGATGAGTTACCGGCGGCTTTCTGCTATGCATATATTCAAGCGCGTCTGCCAGTTGATCAGCCCATAAAAGCACCATAGCGACTGGCTGCCGTCCCTCCCGCTCAAGAAGTTTTTGGAGATCATCACCCGATAGGTAATCCATTACAAGATATTGAAAGGATGATGTTAAGAAATAATCCGTCACACGCGGAAGGTTGGGATGATGCAATTCTGCAAGCAAATGTGCCTCCTGTAGGAATTGCATGGCACTATCCTCACTAAGGTTGAAATTTTCCTTTATGGCAACCTTTTTGTTGAGAGATATATCCAATCCCAGATAAACATTCCCCATACCACCTTTCCCCAACGGTTCAATAATGCGATATCTGTCATGCAGGATGCTTCCAGGTTCCAGATTATTCATATCTATATTGTAGTATCACGCAGTACTTGCGTGAAAGTTGCCAAACCATTTCCGGTAAATAAAAAATGCTTCTTCGGTTTTTACCATATTCACAAAATCTGTTATTTGACCCACTCGTGGTTGCATGCTATCATCTTCATACTATCTTCATTCATTTCATTTTTCATCCCGAACATTAACAGAAGAAAAGGAGACCTCGATGAGCTCTGATTTTTTGGCACGACTCATTGGAATGATTGTTTTTTCTATTTTTGGCGTCTATTGGGGTTCTTCCGTTGGGAAGCTGGCTGTACCGGGGTATGGAACTGAAACATTCAATCTCGAACAGTACACGTTCACATTTGGACTTGTAGGTGCTCTGGCTGGTCTTGTTCTTACCCCGTATTTGACCACCCGACCCATTCGTGCACTCAAGAATTTGCTGGCACGTCTTACTCCCCAACAACTCTTCGCTGGATTGACCGGGCTTGTTTGCGGGTTACTCATTGCCGCACTGGCCTCATTTCCCTTATCCATGCTTCCCGGTCCACTAGGCGAAGTCCTCCCGTTCATAGGCGTGCTTGTTTTCAGTTACCTGAGTGTATCAATTTTTGTTATGCGTCAGAACGACCTTTACGCAATGTGGCAAGGTGTATTTCCACGCGCCAACGAATCGACCGGTGAAACCTCAGGAGCGGGATGGGCAGAGAGCCGGACCATCCTTCTCGACACAAGCGTGATCATTGATGGCCGGATTGCTGATATTGCCCGCACCGGATTTCTACCAGGTTCACTGCTCATCCCCCGGTTCGTTTTGAACGAACTGCAATATATTGCCGACTCAGCGGATAGCATGCGCCGGCAGCGTGGACGCCGTGGGATGGAAGTGTTAGCACAGATTCAAAAAGAGCCTACCATTCCGGTACGAATCAGCGATATTGATGTTGAAGGTATTCGGGAAGTTGATGACAAATTGATCACACTGGCACGCCAACTTCGCAGCCCGATTTTAACAAACGATTACAACCTGAACCGGATCGCAGAACTTCAGGGAGTAACGATTTTAAATGTAAATGAATTGGCGAATGCGGTAAAATCTGTTCTTCTACCCGGTGAGATCTTAAATATTCGGGTCATACAGGAAGGTAAGGAAGCCAGTCAGGGCGTTGGCTATATGGATGATGGAACCATGGTCGTGATCGAGAATGGCCAGCGTTACCTCAACCAACAATTGAATGTGGTCGTAACGAAAGTATTGCAAACCGCGGCCGGACGGATGATTTTTGCTCGGCCGGAAGATCGCGTGTAATCAAGCCAGGAGTAATTCACCATGGGTATAAAGATTTTTAACACATTGACCCGCAAAAAAGAGGATTTTGTCACTATTGAACCCAAGAAGGTTCGCATGTATGTTTGTGGGCCAACAGTCTATAGCGACGCTCACATTGGTCATGCCATGTCATCATTGGTGTTTGATATCATTAAACGCTACCTCATTTTTCGCGGTTTCGATGTCAACCATGTGATGAATTTCACTGACGTGGATGACAAGATCATCCAACGGGCCAATCAACAGGGAGTGGATCCTTTTGACCTGGCAGAACGGTACATTGGGGAATTTCGTCGCCACTTGTCCGACCTGAATATTCTTCCTGCCACCTCTAATCCACGTGCCACACAAGAAATGCCGCAAATTCTGGACATGATCCAGGGTTTGATCGATAGGGGATATGCTTATCCCAAAGATGGTGATGTCTATTTCCGGGTTACAAAAGATGATGATTACGGCAAGCTTTCAGGTCGAAAATTAGATGATATGCAGGCCGGATCACGGATTGACGTAGATGAACGCAAGGAAAACCCTATGGATTTTGCCCTGTGGAAAGCTGCCAAGCCGGAGGAACCAGCCTGGGATACCCCATGGGGCCGCGGTCGCCCCGGATGGCACATTGAATGCTCGGCCATGAACCTCTCCCACCTGGGTGAAGAGATCGATATTCATGGTGGCGGTAATGATCTAATTTTCCCGCATCATGAGAACGAGATCGCCCAGAGTGAATCATTCACCGGAAAATCCTTCTCCCGCTACTGGGTGCACAATGGCATGCTTACCCTGTCAGGGGAGAAAATGTCAAAATCGATTGGGAACCTTATCTCGATTGACGCATTTCTTTCAAAACACTCTGCCAGTACATTGCGGCTCATGGTGTTGAATTCCGGCTATCGCAGCCCGTTGACCTTTAATGATGATGTGATCGCTGCGGCGGAAAAAGGCCTTGACCGTCTCCGTTCCGGCCTTAAACCAGCGTTACCCGGCGCGAGTAATTCAACGGATACTATAAAGCAAACAATCACTGACCAGATAAAAAAGACCCGCGATGCATTTGTCGATTGCATGGATGACGATTTCAACAGCGCCGGCGCTTTGGGTTATATGTTTGACCTGGTCCGGATCATCAACCAGGCCCGTGCTGACGGTGCCACCGACTCTATGCTTGAACCTGCCCAGACAACACTAAGTGAGCTTTGCGGCGTTTTCGGTCTTATTCTCGAAAAAGAAAGCGGTGATGACCAATCTGCCGCGCCATTTATCGATTATCTGGTTGAACTTCGGACAGAAATGCGGAAACAGAAATTGTTCGCTTTCAGTGATCAGATCCGCAACCGTCTCACTGCGCTGGGGATCACTCTGGAAGACAGCAAAGACGGAACCACCTGGCACAAGGCATAATAACGATGCGTGAATGGATCACCGGCCGAAACCCGGTATTTGAGACTCTCTCCGCCCATCGCCGGCAATGTTTTCGCCTGATGCTGGCAAATGGTGTGGAAGAAAAAGGTGTCATCACTGAGATTCTTAAGCTTGTCAAAGGATCAAATGTCCCGGTTGAGCGTGTTATCCGCCAAAGAATTGATTCTCTTGGGGGTAATCCTCAGGGGATTGCCCTTGAAGTCGCCCCTTACCCGTATGTTGATCTTCATACCATCCTGAAGACAGCCGAACGCCGGGAAGAACCTCCGTTCATACTGATACTGGATACACTGCAAGACCCGCAAAATCTGGGCACACTGCTCCGCTCTGCAGAAGCTTTCGGTGTAAATGGTGTGGTAATCCCACAACATCGCGCAGCAGGGGTTACTCCCGCAGTGGTACATGCCTCATCAGGCGCATGCGAACACCTTCTCATAACGGCTACAAATCTGGCTCAGGCTATTTCCGAAATAAAACAGGCGAATGTGTGGGTCATCGGGCTGGACGCGGGCGAAAATGCACAGGATATCGCGGATATCCGCCTTGACGGCGGATTGGCTATCGTCGTGGGAAGTGAGGCTGAGGGAATGCGCCCGCTTGTGCGAAGATCTTGTGATTCTGTCGTCAGATTACCTATGGCTGGTCGTATAGAATCCCTAAACGCCGCAGTTTCTGGTTCCATCGCGCTATACCTGGCTTCTCGCGCGCGGTAATTATCACACAAATTCTACCTAACCGAAATAATTCTCATTTTCCTTGAACAAAAAAAAGAAGCGACGTCTCGGTATTCAATCCGAACTTTGTTCCCTCAAGAGGTTATATAACAACCTACATAATCTTGATATATATCATGAAATATATATACTAATACTAGTTGATGAGATTTGTAAACAATAATTCAATATTTCAGAAGAGTATCTGATAAGGGGAACATGGCTAATATCCATGGCGGGAATTTCCAGATTGATGTGTTTTCTGCATTGATAATATCTGCAAAGTCTTATCAGAAACAATTTCATCATACAAAAATCATTGAAGAAATTCGGAGGAAATATGTTAAGCAAAAATCTAGCAAGTGAAATCAATACCCAGATCAAGTTAGAACTATATTCGGGTTATCTGTATCTGTCCATGGCAGCTTATTTTGAAGCCAATAACCTTCCCGGTTTCGCGCATTGGATGAAGAAACAGGCACTGGAAGAACAAGAACACGCGATGAAATTCTACGAATACTTAAACGATCGTGGAGACCGGGTTATCCTTCAGGCTCTTGAACAACCGCCCACAGATTTTAAATCACCCCTGTCCATTTTTGAACAGTCTCTGGAACATGAAAAGAGTGTAACCGCTCGCATCAATTTGCTATATAGCATCGCTGTCAAGGACAACGATTATGCCAGCCAGAGCTTCTTAAACTGGTTCGTTGATGAACAGGTGGAAGAAGAGAAAAACGCAAGTGAAATAGTGGAATGGCTTAAGATGGCCGGGGAATCCAGGAACACGTTGTTCATGTTGAACAGACAACTGGCTGAAAGAGGCGACGATTAGTCACCTGAATAAAACACTTGTTTTATAAAAAAAGGAATGAGCCGTCAGTCTGAAACGTCTGACGGCTCGTTGCATGAAAAATAACAGCAGCGGTCATCCAATAACGACCCAGACAAGCCAGAACAGGATCATCAGGACGCCCATACCAAACCGGGCGAGAATAGCAAATCCGCAGCCTTGCACCATACTTTTCGTGGATTTTAACGCGTTCCGCCAGTTCTTAAGTCGGATTGTCTCAACAATAAAAAGAGATAATAAAGCGCAGATTAGTCCACCGAATGGGAATAGGAACGGGATAAAACTACCCAATACACCGGCTACCATGGATACGCCAATGGAGAGCCAGGACGCGCCAGCACCTTTTGCTGTGGCACCCATCAGCAGGTTATCAACGATGCTTCCAAAAGCCATCAATCCCGTGATCAAAATGAACAGGATGATCCCACCTATTGTGTAGGTCTCTGTTGTAACCTCATAAATCCCATAGACAAGAGCCCCTGCCCAAATAATCACCAATCCAGGGATCATGTTTGTCAGGAGACTGAGAAGTCCCAGTACCATAACGGTAAATATAACGGATTGGAAAATCGCTAATGCCACACTGTTCATTCGAAAATTATTAACCCTTCTAAGGAAAATTTACCGGATTACATCCACCCCGCCCATCCATGGCTGCAGAACTTCCGGCACAATGATACTGCCGTCAGACTGCTGGTATGTTTCCATAACTGCGATCAGGGTTCGAGGAAGTCCAAGGCCAGAACCGTTTAATGTATGAACAAGGCGGTTCTTGCCCCCATCTGCCGGTCTATATTTGATGTTGGCACGGCGAGCCTGGAAATCTTCCACATTAGAAACGGAAGAAACCTCCAGCCATTCACCGCATCCGGGAGCCCAAACTTCCACATCATAGGTAATACGGGCATTAAAACCAAGGTCTCCACTACACAATCGTTTGATGCGGTAGGTCAAGCCAAGTCCCTTACAGGTTGCTTCCGCATCCGCCACCATTTTCTCAAGCTCTTTGGCACTTTCTTCCGGGCGGCAGAAAATATACATTTCCACTTTATCAAACTGGTGTCCACGTTTAATTCCACGGACATCACGCCCAGCGCTCATTTTTTCCCGCCGGAAGCAGGGAGTGTAAGCCGTATATCGCAATGGAAGGCTGGCATCATCTATCATGTCATCCATATGGATGCCTGTCAGAGGTACTTCAGCGGTGGGTACCATCCAAAAATCTTCTTCATGGTCGCGGTACAGGTTATCAGCAAACTTCGGCAACTGCCCCGACCCGTACAACACATCGCCTTTGACCATGAAAGGCAAGTACTGCTCACGGTAACCTTGCTTATTATGCAAATCGAGCATATACGCAATCAACGCACGCTGTAATCGTGCACCAGCACCAGACAATACATAAAATCTGGACCCGGTGATCTTAACTCCCTGGTCGAAATTGATGATCCCCAACTTCGGTCCCAGATCCCAATGTGGGATAGGGGTGAAATCAAAAGCAGGAATTTCTCCAATGGTTCGAACAACGATATTTTCGCTGTCATCTTTTCCGATTGGTGTGTCGTCTGCCGGCAAATTTGGGATACCGGATAGTATCTCAAGCTGATCGGCCTCCACCCTGCGGATCTGTTCGTCCAATTCGGCGATCTGGTCACCAACAACGCGCATCGCCTCGATTTTGGCATTCCGCTCTCCGGCATCCTTGGTTTTCGATATCTCCTTGGAAACTGTATTACGTTCGCTCTTCAAGGATTCTGCCCGGGTCAATAAACTGCGCCTCTGCTGGTCGATCTCCAGAATGCGTGAAACCACCTCCGGATCCATCTGGCGCAGCTTCAACGCAGCACGGACAACATCGGGCTTTTCACGGATGAGATTTATATCGAGCATGGGCTTTCTCCTGACAATTATGAAAAGGATTGATTTCTAGAGGTATTATAAAACGAAACAGGTTCCAACCAGATCGGGTTACAAACAATCAACAATCTATGCGCAATCTATCTCTTTGAAACAAATCTCATTGCATTCATCTGTCATAAACATATACGGAAACTTTTCAAAACCGGTTCATTTTTTGACCTACTTTCTTGTAGAGATTTATTTTTTTTACTTACTTCTTTATGGAAAAAAATTAACCGTATCTAAACGCAATGTTTATAGCTTATTTATTTATTCCGCGATATTTTTAGAATGACTTGAGGGGTGTAATGTTGGAGTTATTCTCCGGGGAATGCCCTTTTCTTAGACAATCCCATAGCAATTCTGCCAAAACCTAAGGAGGGATAATGAAATTCGTTAATAATCTTCGAACCAGCCAGAAACTGATTTTCGGATTTGGCATAATGGTCCTGCTTATACTGCTGATAGCCGTTCTCGGATTGAAGGGAACGACTGATGTCCACGCCGATCTGGATACCATGTATAACCATGAATTGGAGATCATTGAAAGAACGGGGGCGATTCACGCCAACGTAAGACAGATCACAGCCAATATCTACAACTATATTGTTGTTCCGGAAAAAGCTGGAACTATATTAACTGATTTCAATTCAAGGGTGAGTGAAATCGATTCTCAACTTTCATTTTTACAAGAGCATACCCTTACAGCAGATGAAACAGCTTTGGTCAAAAATTTCTCATCCAACTGGGATGAGTACAAAGCCGCTGCCATTGAGGTGATGTCATTTCTGGCAAATCGCGATACCCCCTCGGCCATAGCCAGCTTATCTGAAGATGGTCGGATGCATTCAGCCGGTATCAACCTTGAAAGCGATCTCTCCAGAATGCTGGAAGGAACCCGCAATCAGGCAAGCAAGGAGTATGTAGACGCCGCGCAGAAATCAAATATTACGCGTACGGTTTTGTTTTTTGGAGTTGCCGGATCTTTGGCTTTGGCCATTTTGATCATTATCATTTTGAGCCGAAGCATCAATACCCCGATAAATCTGCTGATAAATGCCCTTCACACATTAATGGTAGGCAGTACCGGGTTTGTTGTGGAAGAAAAAGCAAGAAAGGAACTGCTAAGGAGAAAGGATGACTTCGGTGATCTGTCCAGGGCAGTAGTGAATACACGTCGATATTTTTCTGAAATGTCAGAGGTCGCTGTGGCTATCGCCGGAAATGATCTATCTATAAAAGTACAGCCTAAATCTGAAGATGACACCCTTGGGAAGACTCTTCTGCAGATGGTAAAAAACCTCAACGATACTCTTTCGGATGTTACAGCGGCTTCTTCACAGGTGCAACAGACATCCTCACAACTGGCGGAGGCCTCAAAACAATCCGGGCAGGCAACAGAGCAGATAACCCAAACAATCCAACAGGTTGCTTCGGGAATAGCCCAACAGGCTGATGCAGTTAACCGGACAGCTTCGTCAATAGAGGATATGGGTCGGGTTATCGATGGCGTTGCAAAAGGGGCAGAGAACCAGGCAGAAGCCGCGACCAAAGCTTTTTCGTTAACCAATCAATTATCTGATGCCATCCAACAGGTTGCCGGAAATATCGACCATGTAGTGAGCAGTTCCATGGACGCAGAAGAAGCGGCCCAGCGCGGGTACCAAACCGTTAATCAGACCCTTTCCGGGATGCAAGCCATAAAGAATGCGGTTGATCTTTCGTCAAAGAAGGTACAGGAGATGGGCTCGCGATCAGACCAAATAGGCAATATTGTGACTACGATTGAAGATATTGCCTCTCAAACCAACCTACTTGCATTAAACGCCGCCATTGAAGCCGCGCGTGCCGGTGATGCAGGAAAAGGATTCGCGGTTGTAGCTGATGAAGTTCGGAAATTGGCAGAACGGTCTTCCATCTCGACAAAAGAGATCGCCGACCTTGTCTTTCACATCCAACAGACAGTCGATGAGGCTGTGGAAGCTATGAACAAAGGAGCGAAGGAAGTAGACGAAGGCGTTGATCTCGCGAAGGAATCAGGGAATGCGCTTCAGGAAATCCTTACATCCAATCATAACGTCAATGAACAGGCAAAAGAAGTCGCCAATGCCGCATTAAAAATGGCAACAACGGCAAGTGAACTCATAGAGTCTGTCGATTCCGTTTCGGCCGTAGTGGAACAAAATACAGCCGCCACAGAAGAAATGGCAGCCAGTTCATCGGAAGTTATGCAGGCAATTGAAAACATTGCCTCTGTTTCAGAAGAAAATTCCGCTGCCGTGGAAGAGGTTTCCGCTGCCGCAGAAGAAATGAACGCCCAGGTAGAAGAAGTATCCGCATCAGCCGTGGAATTATCCGCACTGGCAATCCAACTCGAAGGTATTGTCAAACAATTTCGCCTTGCCTAAAACCATCCACATTCCTGTAAATTCAGCACAAATTTGCTTTTTGAAACGATACCTCCAATAATTCTGATATGGACGTCAACCAGGTAACGAAAACACTGGAACCAGAAACCTGTCATGTATTCGGACAGGTTAAGACAGATCACGAAAACGGGAAACCAATTACCAGGCTATCAATTCCTGCCGGGGAACGAAGTCTGTACCGGATTGCCCAATTGGATGACTATTTCAATCACCCCCGGCGTGATTTCCAGTACTCTCCTCCCGTTTCCCTTTCATTGGATGCGCGGGTTTCAGCCAATGGATTGCCCGGAACATGGGGGTTTGGTTTTTGGAACGACCCTTTTTCCGCCGGGATCGGGATCAAAGGTTCAGGCTGGCGGTTGCCCACTTTTCCACAAGCTGCCTGGTTCTTTTATGGATCCAGCGCCAATGACCTGAGTTTCAATTCCAACAATGCTGCCAACGGTTTGATGGCATCTGTCTTTGCGTCCCCCATTTCCCCGTCTATGCTGCTTACTCCTGTTTTACCTGGCATCCTGCTCCTACCCATAAGACCGGCCGCCCGTCTGATTCGCCGATTCATTGCCCGATACGTACGAGATGAATTCCAAAAACTAGACCATGATGCCAGTATCTGGCATACATATCACTTGAGCTGGCTTCCGGATGGCGTGCGGTATATCGTTGATGGCAGCCAGATCTTTTCAACTCTGCTAAGTCCCAGACCTCCTCTGGGATTGGTGATATGGATCGACAATCAGTTTGCCGCTTTTAGTTCCAAAGGATGTGTCTCGTGGGGTATGGAATCCAATAATGACCCCACCTGGTTGGA
>JAAYYW010000080.1 GCA_012515195.1 Leptolinea sp. | reverse complement strand
GATCGCGTCTGCCATGGAAGAAAACGACACAGCTGTCTGCTTTTCCCACTGCGATCCAATCAAACTGGCATTGGCTTATTTCCTGAATATGGCGTTGGACGATTTTCAACGCATTTCGATCGACCCAGCTTCCCTCTCACTGGTAATTATAGGAAAAGGCATACCCCGATTGGGGTCCATAAACCAGTCCGTATCAGAAAACGATTTTTTAATGAAATTGGCAAAAAGAGAAAACGAATCAGCAAACCTTGAAGATAACCATGCCCTGACCCAAATGCTTTAACTGGTTGGCAGGTTGAAATAGTTGTATATAGCCCGTGAAATCTGGGCATACATAATATTAACCGGATCAAAAACCACCTGTACCGGGTGATACAGGTAAACAGTGATCACGAAATTTCCGCCCGGCGTATACACAATACCGGCATCCTGCATGATATGGATAACACCATCCGCCGTATCAGTGACCCATCCATGTTTGTGGGCAAACTGGGTTCCTTCCGGCAAACCTGCTTCCAACAAAACCCCGATTTTGTTTTTTGCCAGGTAAGCAACCATCTGGCGGCATTCGTTCTGACTGAGCTCGTTCGGATATGCGACTGAAAATGTGCCTCCGCCCGTACTGGCGCATTCATAGATATCACGCAACAGGAGCCCCATCTCCATGGGAGTAGTCTGGTTATACTGGTCGGGGAATGTGTTGATGTCTGTACGTGAATTGGCTGGTGTTTTAAATATTTTCAGAAGAGGAGCCCCCTGATAGAAATACCCACCCAGGAAGGTGTTTTCCAACCCCAGAGCAGCCATATCCTGGCTTACTACCAGAGGACCGGTATTGGCATCCAATACTTCTGACATCAACTTATCAGCCGGCGGATTATCAGACCGGTCGATCATCAATGCGATCTGATCGCCTACCCCGGGTGGTAATGGCTCATTGGCCCGTTTAAAAACCGAGACCATGATCGGAATTTTCATTGTGCTTGCCGCTGTGTAGGCTATGTTGGGTTGCACAGCCTCATTCTTATTTACGGCGAAATGAAGTTCCTGATTGGTCTGTAGATCATAAAGATAGATTTCCGCCAGTCCATCAAAGCTTTCGGCGATAATCTGCTGAAGCAGTATTTGTAGGTTTTGTAAGGATGGCCGTGGAGGAGATACGGTCTTCAGGGATAGATTAACCACCCGGTTGGAAGGAGAACGAAGCGCGTCAGAAATCAGGAACACCGCCCGGTCAACATCCAACGTCGTGCCGGATGATCCCCCGCTGAAATTTGTACTGCCAGCTACCGGGATGGCTGCCGATGGTGGAGAATCAAAACGTGCAGCGATTTCATCAATCAGATAACTGCGAAGTCGTGCTTCAGCCATTTTTGAGCTTAACGGGATATCGGCTGAGGAAGGCTGCTGATTCCACAGGTGTTCCCAGAATCCCTCCCAGAAAGGCTGGTTCACCCGCTGAAGATCAGCTGCCGATAACATACTTTCCAGGTCTAGTTCAAATCCCACTACCGCAGGTTTGACCTGGATGATTGATTCGTTATACCGCAGTTCCACTGGCACACCATAGGCTTGAACCAGGCGTTCAGCCGCAGACTGCCTGTCGAGGCCGCCGACATGTACACCGCCTATTCTCATTCCCGGCGGAAAACTCCCTCTAATTCGGCTGTAGCCGATCAGGTTATATACAGCCAGAAGAACAGCAATAAAAATGAACGCCAGTGATACCCAGCGTAAAAATGACAGTGATCTTTTACCAGTCATAATACCTCTTGACAGATTTTACCAGAAACATACTGGCGGAATCTCTTTCAGCCCAGAATAGTTGTCCAAATTGGATGTGATAAAAAATTTAGTTTTCCAATTTTGATGCGATAATGAAATAACATCAGGAAGATCAATCCAATAGATATGAACTTATCAGAGAGAAAATGAAGAGAATTCGACTTCCCGCTGATATAAAGATCACTCTTTTATACTTTTTGTTTGGTGGTTTGTGGATCCTGTTCTCAGACTTGATACTCGAGTCACTCGTCCATGACACCCACGAATTGACCAGGCTGCAAAATTTTAAGGGATGGTTCTATGTATGTATCAGCGGCTTATTGATCTTCAGCCTCCTGCATCAATATATCCAAAACCAAAAGCAGATTCTCTCACAATTAAAGGAAAATGAGGAACAGTTGCTTTTGGCTATCTCGATTTCCAGACAGGGAGTATTCGATCTGGATATTGAGAGCGGTGCCCTTTCAGTTAAATATATACCGGAAGTTGCCCATCATTTCGAACCCCAAATCCGAAACTTACTTTTAAGTGAAATTCCAGCCCGGATACACCCTGACGATATTGGGAGAGTTTCAGAATGTTACCGGGATTATCTTGACGGAAAAATACCCCGATTTCATGTCGAGTTCCGGAATAAGACAGATACGGACCAGTGGAGATGGATTCTCATCATTGGCAGCTTTGTAGAAAAAGAGAAACCTGGTTCATCTCAACGTATGGTAGGTATCTTCATGGATATCACGGAAAAGAAAGAAGATGAGCTTTATAGAGCCCGGCTTCTGGTGGATGCCCAACGCCGTCTGGAAAGGATAACGTCGCTTCATAGAATTGATCATGAGATTAGCTCAAGTCTGGATATTTCCAGCACGCTAAAACTGATCGCTCTGAATGTAAAACAGCATTTGGTCGTGGATGCGGTGTCCATCCTGTTATTCAACGCGGAAGAAAAAGCGTTTAAATTTGGGTATGGTACTGGTTTCAAAACTGGCAGGATTAGAAATGCAAATGTGAAAATGGGTGGCAGTCTTGCCGGTATCGCCGCGCAAAAGAAAAAGTTGATCCATATTCACAATCTGAAGGATAAAAGTATAGATGAAGCCTTCGCCTCATTACTGGCGGAAGAAAACATGAAGAATTATCTGGGTATTCCCCTGCTTGCGAAAAACATGTTGGTTGGAGTTCTCGAACTATATTCAAGAGAAGACATCAATCCGGATAAAGAGTGGCTGGAATTCTTCAAGACACTGGCCGGGCAGGCTGCCCTGGCAATCGAAAACGCGCAGTTGATCGAGGGTCTCGAAAAAGTCAATCAGGACCTTTCCAACCTCAACGAAGACCTGAATAAATCCAACAGGAATCTTACTCTGGCGTATGACGCGACAATCGAAAGCCTTGCCATGGCTTTAAGCTTGAGAGATGACGAGACGGAGGGCTATTCCCGTCGGGTTACTACCATGATGATGGAATTGGCAGAAAGGATGGATTTCACAACCGAAGAGCGGATTAATATACATCGTGGCACGTTACTTCACGACATTGGGAAAATTGGTGTTCCTGATGCCATCCTCCATAAACCAGGGATTCTGACACAGGAAGAACGGGAAGTGATGCAGCAGCATCCTATGTTCGCCTATAATCTGTTAAAGTCTATTGATTATCTGCAACCCGCTCTCGATATTCCCCATTTGCATCACGAAAAATGGGATGGCACCGGATACCCTCACGGACTTTCGGGGGATAATATCCCTCTACCTGCCCGCTTGTTTGCCATTGTAGACGTGTATGATGCGCTGACCAGTGATAGACCTTACCGTAAAGCCTGGCTCCGGGAAAATGCCATCGATTTTTTAAGGATCAAAGGGGGGTGCATTTTGACCCGAATATTGTCGATATTTTTCTCTCTTATTGGCAACAAAAGCCCGACCTGTAAGAATTTTCATGACATCGAATTCGTATTCTCACAATACGTTTTCCATTCTGCTTCT
>JAAYYW010000079.1 GCA_012515195.1 Leptolinea sp. | reverse complement strand
ATGATCTATCGAATCCGTCTTTTTTGCCCGCCCTCCGCCCAGGAGGATCGCTGTTTCGCCAAAAGTGCGGGCGTGTACCCCGGCTATCCAGCCATTCTGTTTTGCCTTTATCGTCTGGGTAAACGGCGCTTTGGGCAGTAATTCAAGATTGTCAATCACGCGCGCGTCGCCGCCCTGTGCTTCAACCAGCAATCGGAAAAATCCCAGCGCTTTACCGCTTTGCAAGGTTGTTGCAGCCATCTTCTCTGCCCCTTCAAGCGATGCCGCCGTTCCACTGGCGAACAGCATTTGAGCCGCTGCCTCAAGGCAGTGCTGTTTGAAATCTTCTGGCCCGCCGCCGCGCAGTGTCTCCACAGCCTCTTTTACTTCGAGTGCGTTGCCCACAGCGCATCCCAACGGCTGGTTCATATCTGAAAGCAGAGCGATAACTTTGCGACCTGAAAGCCGCCCAATGGACACCATTAAAGCTGCCAATTTCCGGGCATCCTCCAGAGTTTCCATGAATGCACCGTTGCCGGTTTTCACATCGAGTACGATGGTATAAGCACCGGCGGCAATCTTTTTGCTCATGATGGATGACGCGATCAATGGTATGGATGGAACCGTTCCAGTGACATCTCGAAGGGCATATAGTTTCCCATCTGCTGGAGCCAGATCAGCGCTTTGCCCGGACAGCACAATTCCGATCTTTGAGACCTGGTCAAGAAATTCCTGCCGGGTAAGGTTCACATTGTATCCGGGGATGGATTCCAGTTTGTCCAGCGTCCCTCCGCTATAACCCAAGCCCCGGCCTGACATTTTGGCGACTTTCAAACCACAAGCGGCAACCAGCGGTTCAACCACCAATGTGGTTTTGTCTCCCACTCCACCGGTAGAGTGCTTATCCACCGCTTTTCCAATGATTGGTTCCAGATCAAGCACCTCGCCTGAATGTGCCATGGACACGGTCAGGTCTGTTGTCTCCTGATCATCCATTCCACGCAGCAGAATGGCCATACACAGGGCTGAAGCCTGGTAATCTGGAATTTCTCCCGTCGTGTATCCTTGAATGAAGAAATCGATCTCCTCACAGGAGAGAGATTGTCCATCTCTTTTTTTGATAATGATATCGACCGCACGAAGCGGTCGATGGCTGGAACTAGAAACTGGAGTAGGGGTCATACCTTAGCCTCCAATAGTACAAATGGTTATTTTTTCGGAACAATAGTAACTTTACGATTGGGTTCCTCACCCGTACTTTCCGTCAACACCTCCCCATGGGATGATAGCTCCATGTGGATGATCCGGCGTTCATTTGCCGGCATCGGTTCAAGTGTCTGACGTCGACCAGTATGAACGGCCTGATCGGCCATTCGCCTGGCAAGCTGTTGCAATTGACGGGTTCGGCGTAAGCGGTATCCCTGGATATCAATTACCAACGGTACCCATTCTTCCATTTTCTTACTGACAATCAAGCTGGAGATATATTGCAGTGCGTTGAGAGTCTCTGATCGTCGTCCAATCAGGATCGATAAGTCTTCACCATTGATATCCACCTGCACCTGTTTTTCGTCACCGGGTTCAACCGGCTCGGTATATCGGGCAGATACCTTGGCAGTGACTTTCATTTTTTCCAGCATATCTTTAACAATCTCACGGGAAGCCCTGATTACCTGGTCTTCGTTCTGATCTTCTTCTACCAAGGCAGGGACTTCTCTTGCCAGGATGGAAGAATTGTCAGGTTGACTTTGCGCGAATCCATTCTTGAGAGCAAGACGAATTCTGGCCTGGCGTCCTCCCAATCCAAAAAGACCTTTACTGCCAGAGTCAAGAACTTCGACATCAACGGCATCTTGCCCAATCCCCAATTGAGCCAATCCTCTGGTTACAGCTTCATCAACCGTTGGGGCGATGATTTCAAGTGTTGTTTTCTCTTGTCCCATGTTCGCTCCCATAGATTATTTGCCTATGAACTGGCAGTTTTTTTTGACGGTAACAAATTACTCCAATTTGCTTTTCCCAATAAAGCATATTGAAGAATACCGATAACATTCGAGGCTACAAAATATAACGACAAACCGGAAGCCAGTGTAAAGGCTAGATAACCCATCATCAAAGGCATATAGATGGTCATCATTCCCGTCATCTGGGCTGATTGATCATTCGGGCCAGAAGGCGGCGGGGTTGTCATTTTGGATTGAATGTAAGTGGTAATAACAACAAAAACAGCAAGGATGGGAATTGGAAAAGACAATCCAGGAATATACAGCAAATCAGGCTTTCCCATATCCATCCATAGGAAACGGTTATTTAACGGAATGAGCTGGCTCATATTCAAAAAACCGGAATAAACCTTATTCGTGAGTTGCACCAGGTCAAACGGGGTTGATGCCAGGGTTTGGATCACCGCCTGGTAAAGTCCGATGATAATGGGCAGCTGGATGAGGGTTGGCAGACAACTGGCGAATGGATTTACACCCAATTCCTTGTACAGTCTCATCTGCTCCTGCGAAAGTTTCTCTTTATCATTCTTATATTTTTTCTGAGCTTCGATCCACCGCTTATCCTTTTGCATCTCAGCCATGGCCGTTGAGCCCTTTAGTTGCTTAACGGTCAATGGATGGGTTACCAAACGGACGAGCAGCGTAAAAAGAATGATCGCGATACCGAAATTCTGCCCTACCATACTATAAATGTAGAGCAGCACATTAATCATAAAACCAACGAAAGCATCCCACATAATTTCCTCTATTTGGAGGGCTTGAAAGTCCAACCGGTATCGCCGCTGAAAGCAAATGCGGCCAGTGTCATGTCTCCGTCAATAACACCAAAAACGGCATATTTTTCCGTAAAAACCGGGGTTGAATAAAGTTTACCACCAACATTCTTTGACCAGAGAAGCCTGGTTTCAGGCTTGTCTTCAGTGGACAGGCAAAGGGCATCACCACTTCCCGTTCCGGCAAATAACCTGTTCTCACGAATAGCAACAGAACCGATTACCGGTGACATCGCATCGTATTCCCAGATCAGGCTCCCTGTGGAACTGTCAAGAGAAAATATTTTGCCCGCTTGATCGCCGCCAAAAACCCTGCCTTCATTCACAACCACTGGAGACCATACAGTTCCAGCCGTTTGGACCTTCCAGTTCACATCCCCTGTTTTGGCATCAAGGGAAAGCAGTTCGTTATTGAGTGTTCCAATATACAGGTTGCCCTTTTCATCAATCGCCTGACTGAAGAAAACCGAACCGTCCAATTCTTTTGTCCAGACAACATCTGCACCATCTCCGGATGAGTTTTCTTTTAGGGCATATGTAGTCTTATCAACTGAGGACAGAAAAATCATATCTTCAAATATGGCTGGATTGGTCCAAAAGCCGTCCCCGGCGGTAAAAGTCCATTTTAATTTTAGGTCTTTGGTGTACGCGTAGAGCTTTCCATCTGAATTGGAAACCAGGATAAGGTCATTGTACAAGACCGGTGAAGAAAGAAAACGACCTGTTGCATCCGTCGCGATTTTTTCAACGGACCGTAAATTCTTTGAGATCATTCGAATATGCGAACCGTAATCTGAGACAATCAACGTATCAGCGAGCAACAGCGGGGCGTTTCCAAATGTAGTTCCATTTTCCGCTTCTTTTGGATAACGGAGTTTCTCCGTATCGCCCTTGTCCGCATCTTCTCTGCCACTTTCGGCATCAACGGCATAAACAAAGGTTTGCGCGGCTGTATAGATTGTGTCACCAACAACCAGGCTGGCTGGCCAACTTCTCTGGGGAATGGCACCAGTACAACCGGTCAATAGAACAGTCAGCAACAGTATTGTAAGTATCAGAGGGGTTTTACTTTTGTGCATTTACATTTACTTTCTGATTTTTTTAGAGGGGCTAGGGAACTGGGTCATATCCACCCGGATTGAACGGATTACAACGCAAAATCCGCCAGACAGCCATTACCGAACCCTTGATCACGCCATATTTATAAATTGCCTGATATCCGTAATGTGAACATGAGGGATAGAATCTACAGGTATCAGACGGCATCGTTGGGCTGATAACTAACTGATATCCACGTATCAATCCCAGGATGATAATGCGGGGGATATTTTTTATTGTTAATGGGATATCCCGAACACGTGGTTCGTCATGATATCGTTCCAAAACTTCTGGTTTTTCAATCATTGGACCTGCATAACAATTGAGCCCGGTTAAAAACATTTTTTACTGATTCAGATAATTCCTGGAATGAGGCTTGACTCGCCCGGGATCTCGCGATCAAGATGGCTTCAAATCCGGTATTCATAATGGGGAGATACATATCGCATATTGCTTTCAAACGTCGGCGGATACGGTTTCGGTCTACTGCCCCTCCAACGGACCGTCCAGTGATCATCGCGATACGCCGGGTGTTGTCATTTGTTTTCTGAACAACCAACACAACAAGCGGGTGGGCATACGATCTTCCTTCACGCCGCACCCGCTTGATTTCATTTGACCGGGTCAGGCGAAACCTGCGTTTCACCCATTTACCTTATTACCTGAATTTCAACACGATAATTCCAGCTTCTATCCATTTCTTCAGGACATCGAAGCATATCTGGTTCCGCTCTACCAGCGAATCCGTTTGACATGATTATTCATGGAAACGGTCAATTTCGCACGGCCTTTTAAGCGACGGCGTTTTAAGACATCGCGCCCATCAGATGTGGCCATACGGGCGCGAAAACCGTGCACGCGAACACGGCGGCGGATTTTTGGTTGATAAGTGCGTTTGGTCATTCTTTACCCTTTCAAACCCGAAGAATAGCAGGTTATGCTCAATATAAGAGGTAGCATTGTAATCGATGGATGGCTGCCAGTCAAGTTTGACTGGGGTTAACCATTCAGAACTATTTCTCTACTTTTTGTCTCCATTTTTCTGCCGGGGAGCATCGAACAACTCGGAAAGCTGTCTAGCGCCTTCAGAATCTGTTACCGCCAGGACCTCATCGTCCTTGGCAAAAATGGAAACACCGCGCGGAACTACCACCTCACCCTTGCGGATGATGGCAGCGATCACACAATGCTCCGGTAGATCTGCATCTTTGATCATCAAGCCGACAGCTTTCGCGCCTTCCGGGATCTTTTCTGAAACAAGAGAGTAATTTCCGCGACGTAATTTTAGCAAGGTCATCATATCGCCCATTGACATCTCTTCTTCAATTACGTGCGACATGATGGAAGCCTGGTTGACAGCTACATCAACGCTGAAAACATCATCAAACAGCCAGGCGTCACGTGGATTATTGACACGGGCGATTGTCCGCGGAACGTTGTATTTCAACCGGGCAAAATGGCACACAGCCAGGTTTACCTCATCCCGCGTGGTAACAGCCGCCAATACATCTGCTTCTCGCAAGCCAGCCTGTTCAAGCACATTCGGGTCGATAGGATTCCCCTGAAAGATCGATTCCGTTGGCAACTCACGATGGATCATGGAAAGAACTTCAACTCGGTTTTCAACCACATGTACCGAATGATTCTGTTGGATCAAAGTCTTGGCCAACTGGATACCTGTCCGGCCGCCGCCGATGATAACCACAAACATGTCAGGCCTCCTGCTTGTCAAGATTCATCAATCGGCGCCGCAATCCTTCTATACCTTCAAAAGTCGCGCTGATCAATGCCACATCGCCCGCATTAAGCCGGGTGCTGCGATCGGGAATGATCGCCCTGCCCGCCCGGGTCAGGGAAACTGGTAAACAATTTTCGCAATCGATCAATTCATTGAAGGTCTTACCATCCCAGAAGGGGGTAATGACCACTTCATAAAGTTCCACCTCTCCATTACCGGCTGAGAAAACAGTCCGCACATCTGAATGGAAAATCAATTCCTCCATCCGTTGGGCACCCCAACTGGTTGAGCTGACCGTTTGTAATCCGAAACTCTCAAATAATTCTCTGGTCCGCGGATCATAATTACGAGCCAGCACATTGGGCACCTTATAAACTGTCTTTGCCACATATGCTGCAACGGTATTTAATTCATCCGAGTTGGTAACAACAGCCAGTGCATCAGCTTTTTCAATTCCAGCCCTGTGCAACACATCCTGGCTTAATGCTTCGCCTTCGTTCAACCGGCCTTGAAAATCAGCCGGCAGATTGTTGAATGCCGCTGGAATATTATCTATCACAGAAACATCATGGCCGCGTTTATACAGGTTGTAGGCTAATTCCGCGCCCAGCCTTCCACAGCCGATAACAATGACTTTCATCTTCTCTTCTCCCTAGTCCACAACGTATGGGACATTGGTGATAACTATATCTTTGCGGAAACGCAAAGCCATTCGCAATTCAACCGCCGTCTGAGTATGCAAAGCGTTTGCCAGCATTTGACGGGGAACAAACTCGGGAACAACGATTGTAATAATTTCATTTGCCTGACGGTTCTCATCGATCTCATCGATGTACTTTAATAGTGGATCTATGAAGAGCCGGTAAGGCGATTCCAGAATGACCAGACGGGTCCCATCTCCATGGGTTTCCCATTTTTGTTGAACCTTCCTGGCCTCATTCTCATCCATGGAAACATGGACGGCCGTAATATCCTCAGACAGTGTCTTGGCATAGCGAAGGGCAGCCAGCGTACCACGATGAACACCACCAATAGGTAAAATGACGCGGTGGCGGGCAATACGGCTGGCAGAAATGTAATCATCCAATGAAAGGTTCTTGGCCAGATTCTTGTAATGTCTGTGAATGGCATAGAAACAAATTACCAGAACTGGCATCAAGAAAATCACCAGATAAGCCCCATCCGTAAATTTTGTCACCGCGAATACACACATCACAACGAATGTACACACGGCTCCAAAACCATTCACGATCATTTTGAACAGCCAGTTTTTATCGTGGCGGACAAAGGATCCTTTTTCAGCGATCTCTTCATCTGGCTTTAACTTCCCGGATTTCCACCAACGATGCGCCATCCCTGCTTGCGACAGGGTAAAACTAAGGAATACTCCAATAGCATAAAGCGGGATCAATTTGGTAACACTGGCCTGGAAAAGAACTATCAAAAGCGAGGCGATCAATGCCAGTACGACAATGCCACGTGAATAAACCAGACGGCTGCCTCTGAATGCTAGCTGCCGTGGAAGAAAACCATCTTCACCTACCATTGCGCTCAGTCGTGGGAATCCGGCAAACGCTGTATTTGCTGCCATAATCAAGATGACAGTCGTTGCAATGATGACCATTAGATACATAATTCCACGGGAATCGAAAGCCGTTCGCGCCAACTGTGAAATTAATGTTTCTTCTTCTGATGGAAGTCCACCGATCTGGTTGGCCAGGAATGTAATGGAAAACATGGTTGAACCAAGAATGACGGCCATCATGATCAACGTTTTTCCGGCATTGGAACTTTTGGGTTCCTTGAAAGCTGTGATGCCATTGGAAATAGCTTCAACACCGGTAAGTGCGGTCGTGCCGCTTGCAAAGGCTTTCAGGATCAAGAACAAAGTGATAGGTTGTAGGACTGTATGCTCCCGCAGAATATCCATGGGGGGATCCAAAACCTGTCCGAGCGATCCAGTGAAGTATTTGTAGAAACCGACTGTCAGTAAAGCAATCATCGTCGCTAGAAAGAAATAGGTTGGAATAGCCAGGGCTTTTCCAGATTCTTTCACACCACGAAGGTTGATCAGCATGATGAGCATTACCATCAAAACGCCGATCTCAACCCGGTATGGATAAAATGACGCATAAGCCGAAGTGATTTGAGCAACACCGGAGGAGACCGAGACAGCTACCGTGAGAATATAGTCTGTCAACAATGCCGCCGCGGCGATCTGAGCCGGCAATTCGCCCAGATTGTCTCGGGAGACAATATAAGCCCCACCACCATTCGGGTAGGTGTGAATGGTCTGTTCGTAAGAAAAAATCAGTATAGCCAGCAAACCACAGATGGCCAGAGCCAACGGTATCGAAATGTTAAAAGCTGTAACCCCCGCGGCCGCTAGAATGATTAGCATTTCCTGCGGGGCGTATGCGACCGAAGAAAGAGCATCTGAAGAAAACACAGCCAGACCAATAGCTTTACCTATGGTCTGATCTGCTTCATCAGCGGTAGCCAGAGGTTTCCCGATCAGTAGCGTTGAGAGTGATGGATTCGGTTCAAATTTCGAATCGCGTCGAAGTACGGTTGTACCTCTCCCATCATCAATATTCATTTTTTCTTTGCCAGAATCCAGGTCCTTGTTTTCCACCGTTTTCTCTTTTTCTTCTTTAATGCAAGGCATATGATTATACAGGTATTAATCGCTGCGTACAAGATTGCACAAGGACTAAGATCTAATGATCAAACCCATCCAAATTTGGATCAGCCATACCCAGGATTGTATTATCAATCAGACGGGTTTTGCCTACATAAACTGCCATGGACACCAACGCCTGGCTTTCTATCCGTTCAATCTCTTTCAATGAGGAAGGGTCAGCGATCGATATATACTGGACCCTCGCTGCCGGTTCGGCTGCAAAAACCTCTTCCATCGATTTGCGGATCTTTTCTGTTTCGCGTTCACCGGAGAGGAAAGCAGTCCGTGCTTTGCGTAATGACCGTGAAAGGACAAGTGCAGATTGGCGCTCTGATTTGTCCAGATAAGTATTCCGACTGGATAAAGCCAATCCATCCTTTTCCCGTACGATCGGGCATATTACCATTTCTAGATCAAAATTCAGATCTCTCACCATCCGGGACAGCACGGCAACCTGCTGCGCGTCTTTCTGACCAAAATAAGCCTTATCGGGCCGCACCGCATTGAACAATTTGGCAACGACTGTTGTCACCCCCCTGAAATGCGTCGGCCGCATGGCACCTTCCAGAACTTTCGTGATTTCTTCCACCGAAACATAGGTCTGATATTCGGACGGGTACATAACCTGATCGGTCGGAGCCCAGACAAGGTTTGCCCCTGCCTCTTGCACCAATGCCGCATCGCGTTCAAGGTCGCGCGGATAGGACGCGAAATCCTCGGTCGGGCTGAATTGGGTTGGATTGACAAACACACTGACAATAACATTTTCGCATTCAGAAACAGCTCTTTTTACGAGTGAAATATGTCCGGCATGCAAGAAACCCATTGTGGGAACCAGTCCTACAGAGCCTGTCATATTTTTTCGGGCAGCTCGAAGATCTTCCAGTGTGTTAATGATGTCCATAATTCATTTACCTCATTTCATATTGATCGGATCAAGTTAGTAATCGTTGTTTGTACTGGCAGCTCGATCCCATGCCGTGCCCCTCGTGTAATGATCTCACCATTTATGGCTTCTATCTCTGTTTTTCGGCCGTTAAGAACATCCTGAAGCATGGAACAACGGTTTGATTGAGTCTCCCGCATTACCTGACGTAGCCGCGTTTTCATCTCATCCACACAGACCGCATATCCCTCCGACTCCGCCACAAGGCAGGCTTCACCCAGAAGATCGTCCATTACTTGCAGAGTACCAGGTAAACCTAATAATTCTCCGTTTCGTTTGCCTGTTAACGCTCCAACCGGGTTGACAGATGAATTTAAGATCGCCTTTTCCCAGATTACCTGATCGATTTTCTCTTCCAGGGATACCGTAAAACCGGACTCTCTTAAAAACCCGGCAAGATCATCAGCTTCTGGTTTTTTCATTATTCGAATTAGTGAACCGCCATTATGCCGTGCCACACCTGGTTGAATTACTTCAGCCCCACATGTGGTGATCCCTAAAAGTGGGCTAATACCGACTGAATTTTTTTCCAGTTCCTTCCGCGCGATCAACCCATTTTGAAGAGATAGAATTACAGCACCATCAGCCAGGAATGGGAGTGCTCGTTTCATTGCATCACTGCTCTGATGTGACTTGGTCAACAAAATGGCATAGTTGAAGCGTGAATCAGTGTTTTCAGTGTTTATTACATTCACCGGAAAAAAATCAGGGGTGTCACAGCCTTCTCTAACCAATCCCACCCCCCGGCTTCGAAAGGCAGCTAAAGCTTCAACCCACGTTCCCATCATTGTGATCGGGAAGCCGCCATGCGATAACCGGGCGGCAAACAGGCAGGCTAAAGCGCCTGTACCGATGATCAATATGCTTTGAGTCACGTGATCCTCATTTTAGAAGGCGTAATGTCTCTTCCCACTCAGCATCAGACATTTCGTAGGTCTGTTCCTGGCCGGGGAAACCGCCGGTCTGCACGTCTAAAATATAGCGCGAAAAAGCATCCAACATATCATCGTGAAAGTTTGCATATTTCCTGACAAACCGAGGAGTAAACCTGCTAAACAGGCCGATCATGTCTGGCGTAACCAATACCTGCCCGTCACAACCGGCCCCTGCCCCAATGCCGATCGTAGGGATATCTAACCGGTTTGTAACAACTTCTGCCAGCCGGGCCGGGATCGATTCGAGAACCAGGCTGAAACATCCACTTTCCTGAAGGATGAGCGCATCTTCCAATAATCTTTTTGCCGCGGCAGCAGTGTTTGCCTGTACTGCAAAACCACCAAACTGGTTGACAGATTGCGGTGTCAGTCCCAGGTGCCCCATAACAGGTATGCCTGCAGAAACAATCGCCTTGATAGTTTCCTCCCGTTCACGTCCGCCTTCCAATTTCACAGCATGCATCCCGGCTTCCTGAAGCATCCGTCCCGAATTCCGTACCGCGTCCTGGATGCCGACCTGGTATGTCATGAATGGGAGATCTCCAACCAGCAACGCATTCTTTGATCCGCGTGAAACAGCCTTGCAATGATGGAGCATATCGTCCATCGTCACCTGCAAGGTTGTCTCGTAACCGAGAACTACCATACCCAGGGAATCACCCACCAGAATGGAATGCACACCACTTTCATCCATGATCCCTGCGGTGAGTGCATCATATGCGGTCAACATAGAAATCTTTTCACCACGTTTTTTCATTTGTATGAAGGTCTGCGTTGTGGTCTTTTTCTTTCTTGGCTCAACCGTGTGTGACATGCGACCTCTCTTTCTCTTCATTCAATTAATTTACGTAAAAATTATAAATCCGTATCAGCTTAAAAAAAGAGACCTCTTTTTGAGGTCTCTTTGTGACTGCCAGTGTAGTTCTCTTAGCCCGGCTGATTGTAAATGGTAAGGTAAACAAGCGTTTGGTTTACCAACTGATACGCCACCTCGCCGAAGGTTATCGGGCCTACCATCTGTCCGGTTTTCAAACCTTCCAGGTTGGAATAGAGAAAATTCAAAATACAATTGCAGGAAAACAAAATTATCTTTTCATTTTCCCTGCTAATATTCAGGTTCTCCTCAAAGTCGTCTTCCAAAACCAGCGACATGAAATCACGGAAGTAATTATCAACTGGTGCAGCGAACCGGTAACGGACATCTTTAAAAACAGGGGCATAGAACGTAACTTCTTGTTTTTCTGCATCAACCGCTTGAATACTAATGTTAATTGATGCTCCGCTATAATCTGCAACCAGGGGTAATTTGGTATCAATGCTATTTGAAAAAACATACTCGGCAAAGTTGACAACATTACCATTAATTTTTGCTTCTTTGACAGAAAAACCATCAACATCAAATGTGATCGTATCCCCATCACCCTGCTTGAAGATATTCAGAATTCCAATATCAGCCATTTTTGTTGGTGGAAGTTCAACAGCCACCATGAGGGCTTTATCAGTGAAATACTCTCCGGTCTCCCCGTTGATCACCTTCGGTGTAGATTTTCCCAGATCATCCAGCAAAACGCCGGAAATCCAACCAAGCAGCGGTTTGGTGGCGAAATTCGGAAAATTGGGCGCTTTAAGAGCAAACGACTTGTGAATTTCTGAGAATGCAGGGATCATGATAAATCCGAATCCATTTGCCGGAATATCCTGATATACATCCGAAATAGAATCAATATCGTAGATATGATTTTTGACGCTTACTGTATACCCTGGAACACCAGTTACCAGAATCTTATCTTTCGTGATCAAACCGCCGCCTTCCCCCATAAAATACGGCGTAGTACCGGCGATCCAATGCCCGCGGGGAAGTTGTTGAAGGGCTGTCTCATCACCGGCCAGGAACATATGATAGCCCCGACTGATCATTTCTTTTACTTCATTAATAGTGAACAGCACTCGGTTCATAATGGTTCCCCTATCCCAAAATCT